>NZ_BAAAVI010000063.1:0-51668 GCF_039534445.1 Streptosporangium fragile
CCACGCCCGCCCCGGCGGAGATCGTGCCGCTGCTGGAACGGCTGACCGCCGAGCACCGGGACCGCGGCTGACCCGAGGGCACCCGGCCCCGGCTCCGGCCGGTCCGCGGGCGCCCCGCCCCGGGAGATCGGGTCCCGGCGGCCGGCACCACGAGAAGACACGGAGGAGCGGTTGTGGGCGAGTCGCAAGTGGCCGTGGTCCTGGGCGCCACCGGCTTCGTCGGCGGCGCGGTGTGCGAGGCGTTCTCCGCCGCGGGATACGACGTCGTCGCGGTCGCCCGGAACCGCACGCCCCGCGTGTCCGCGCACCCGTTCCTGCCGCTGGACGTCGCCGCGGCCCCGCCCGGGGAGATCGCGCGGACCCTGGAGCGGTGGCGGGCCGGGGTCGTGGTCAACGCGACCGGGGGCTGGCTCGCCACCGACGAGGCGAACCGGCACCACCACGTGACCCTCGTGGAGAACCTCCTGGCGGGCCTGACCCTCGTGGGCTCCCCGCCGCGGGTCGTCCAGGTCGGCTCCATACACGAGTACGGCCCGGTGCCGCGCGGCGAGCCCATCCACGAGGGGATCCCGCCGCGGCCGCTCACGGCGTACGCCCGCACCAAGCTGGCCGGTTCCGAGGCGGTCCTGCGCGCCGCGCGCCTGGGCCGGGTGGACGGGGTCGTGCTGCGGGCCGTCAACGTGTGCGGTCCCCACATCACCCCGGCGAGCTTCCTCGGCTCCGTCCTGGCCAGGCTGCGCGCGCTGCCGCCGTCCCGGAGGCTGGAGCTCCGCATCGGCGACGACCTGCGCGACTTCCTCGACGTACGGGACCTGGCGGACGCGGTGGTCAGGGCCGCGAAGGCGCCCGTCTCCGGTCGGGTCGTCAACGTCGGGCGGGGCGTGGCGGTCGCGATACGCGAGATGGTGTCGCTTCTCGTCGCCGCGGCGGGGTTCCCGCCGGGCGTCCTCGAAGAGCGCGGGGAACCGGGGGAGTCACGCGGGGACGGCTGGACCATGGCCGACATCCGCCTCGCCGGAGAACTGCTGGGCTGGGCCCCCCGAATCGGCCTCGACGAATCTGTGCGGGACATGTGGGAGACGGCCGTGCGCTGACGTCCCCGTTCCCGCGGCGGCTAACCAGGAGAGTTCTCATGGCGGATCTTTTGGCGCGTTCCTCGGCCGTGCTGACCGGGAAGGGGGGTGATACGGCTCTGCGGATCGCCGAGTCGGCGATGTGCCGGGACGGGCGGGTCATGGACCTCGCGAGCTTCCGCCGCTGGTTCGCCGAGCTCGGGCTCCGCACGTACACGCGGACCGAGCGGGTCCCGCTCGAGGAGGTGGAGGGCTGGAGCAGCGACCCGGTGACCGGGAACATCGGCCACCGCAGCGGCGGGTTCTTCACGATCGAGGGGCTCGACGTGCACATCCAGGACGGCCCGGTGCCGGACTGGAGCCAGCCGATCATCAACCAGCCGGAGGTCGGCATCCTCGGCATCCTGGTCAAGGAGTTCGACGGGGTGCTGCACTGCCTGATGCAGGCCAAGGTGGAGCCGGGCAACTGCGACGGCCCCCAGCTCTCGCCCACCGTGCAGGCGACCCGGAGCAACTACACGAGGGTGCACCGGGGGAAGCCGATCCCCTACCTGGAGTACTTCCGGGACACCGCGCGGC
The DNA here is from genome assembly GCF_039534445.1 of Streptosporangium fragile. Classification (NCBI taxonomy): domain Bacteria; kingdom Bacillati; phylum Actinomycetota; class Actinomycetes; order Streptosporangiales; family Streptosporangiaceae; genus Streptosporangium; species Streptosporangium fragile. The sequence continues at coordinate 1,653 of NZ_BAAAVI010000063.1, forward strand.
GCCGGGTGATCACCGACGTACGCCAGTCGGAGCAGGGGTCGGCGTTCCACCACAAGCGCAACCGGAACATGGTGGTCGAGGTCACCGAGGACGTCGAGCTCGTCGACGGCTTCTGCTGGCTGACCATCGGCCAGCTCCACCGGCTGCTCGCCGTCGACGACATGGTCAACATGGACGCCCGGACCGTGCTCTCCTGTCTTCCGGTCGCCCATCCCGGCCTGGCCTCCGTGCTGCGGCCGGGCGCGGACGGCTTCCGCTCGGCGCTCGTCCGGTCGTGCGACCCGGACACGCCCGGGATCTGGTCGATGGGCGACGTGCTGAGCTGGATCACCGACGTACGCAGCCGGACCGACGTGCTGATCCGGAGGGTCCCGCTCAACGCCCTGCCCGGGTGGCGCCGGGTGGACGGGCGGATCTCGCACGAGAGCGGCCGTTTCTTCGACGTGATCGGGGTCCGCGTCGAGGCGAGCGGGCGCGAGGTGAGCCGGTGGTCCCAGCCGATGGTCGAGCCGCACGGCATGGGCGTCGTCGCGTTCCTGGTCAAGCGCATCGACGGGGTGCTGCACGTGCTCGTGCACGCCCGCGTCGAAGCCGGCTACGTGGACGTGGTCGAACTCGCGCCCACCGTGCAGTGCACCCCCGAGAACTACGAGGTCCTGCCCCGCTCGGCGCGCCCGCGGTTCATCGGCGAGGTGGAGCGGGCCGAGCCCGGACAGATCAGGTACGACGCCGTCCTGTCGGAGGAGGGCGGGCGCTTCTACCACGCGCGCAACCGGTACCTCATCATCGAGACGGACCTCGACACCCACGTCGAGCACCCGGACTACCGCTGGCTGACCGTGCACCAGCTCGGTGACCTGCTGCGCCACAGCCACTACGTCAACATCCAGGCGCGCAGCCTGATCGCCTGCCTGCACAGTCTCTCCGCCGGGCCCGGCCCCGCATGACCGTACCCGTGCGGCGGGCTCGATCGGCGCTGGTCCCCGGCCTCCGCGCCGGGACGGGCCGGAGAGAGGGAATCGAGGGAGGCTATAGCGCCCCCTCCTACCGTGGGGCGCATGGTGCAGACAGCGACGGACAGCAAGCTCGGCGACAACCTGCTGACGCTCCGCGGTGTCCAATGGATCCTGGGGACCAAGGACGACCCGTACGCCCTGCTGCTGCGGGCGGCCAGCGACGACCCGCGCGAACTGGGCCGGCGGATACGGGAACGCGGTCCCCTCTCCTTCAGCCACGCGATGGCCTGGGTCACCGCCTCCTACGAGCTGGGCGCGGAGGTCCTCGCGGACCCGCGGCTGAGCCCGCGGCACCCCGACGACCGGGTCACGGGGGAGGCGGAACCGGACGGCGACGCGGAGCCGATGCCCTGGGACATCCCCGTCCTGAGGAAGGTCCTGCCGCTCGACGACGCGTTCGTGACCCTGGACCGGGCCGAGTACGACCGGCTGGGCCGCCGGGCCGAGCCGGTGATCGCCGGCGCGCTGGAACGGCGCCGCCAGGAGATCGCGGACTTCCACCGGGAGCGCGTACGGCGGCTGCCCGACGAGTTCGACCTGATGACCGGGTTCGCCCGCGACACCTCGGCCGCCGTGCTCTGCGACCTGCTCGGCCTGCCCGCGGAGCGGCGGGAGCGTTTCACCGCCCTCTGCGCGGGAGCGGCGGGCACGCTGGACGCGACCCTCTGCCCGCCGCGCCTGACCGCGGCCCGCGAACTCCTGGCCTCGCTGGCCGGGATGCGGGAGCTGCTCGGCGAGACGATCGAGTCGGGGCGGAAGACGCCGGGGGAGGGCCTGGCCGGCGAGCTGCTGCGCGCGCCGGCCGGGGAGGGGCCGCGCCCCGGCGACGCGCTCGCCGTCTGCGTGCTGCTCGCGGTCGTCGGTGCCGACACGGCCGCCAACCTCGTCTGCGAGGCGATCGCGTCGCTGCTCGATCACCCGGAGCAGTGGAAGCTGCTGCGTGACGACCCCGCCCTGGCTCCCGCCGCGGTCGAGGAGACGCTGCGGTACGCACCGCCGATCCGGCTGCACCGGCTGTACACCCAGGAGGACGTCGAGCTGGCGGGTCAGCGGATCGAGGCGGGCCAGGAGCTGGTCGTGGTGGCCGAGGCGGCGAACCGCGACCCCGAGGCGCACGGCGACCCGGACGGCTTCGACATCACGCGGCGGCCGGTGCGGCACCTGACGTTCCCCGCGGGATCGCCCGCCGCCATCGTCGCCTCGTTCGCGCGGGCCCAGGCGGTCGCCGCCGTGGCCGCCGTGGCGGCCGAGCTGCCGGACCTCCGCCGCGCCGGCGACGTGCTGCGCCGCCTGAGGTCCCCGGCCACGGCGGCGGTCCTGCGGTTGCCGGTCCGCACCGGGTGAGGCCGCGGGTGTCCCTCAGCCGATCTCCTGCCGAGCGTGGCGCAGCTTTCATCGTCATCGAGAGAGGGGCCAGTCGTGGATGCCAGCAGTAGCGTACGGAAGGTCGTGGAGTGCCGGGTCTGCGGGGGAACCGACTGGCAGGAGGTCGTCTCCTTCGGGCTCGTCCCCCTGGCCAACGGGTTCCTGGACCCCGCGGACTCGTACGACGACGAGCCGTACTACCCGCTCGGTGTCATCTCGTGCCGCTCCTGCCGGCTGCTGAGCGTGACCCACGTCGTCGATCCGGAGATCCTCTACCGCGACTACCCCTACGTCACCTCGGACTCGGACACCATCACCCGGCACATGAGGTACGTCGCGGAGACCTGCCGGGAACGGTTCGCGCTGCCCCCGGACGGCCTCGTGGTGGAGATCGGCAGCAACACGGGGGCGCAACTCGTGGCGTTCCGGGACGCCGGCATGCGCACGCTCGGTGTGGACCCGGCGCGCAACCTCGCACGCGTGGCCGCCGACAGGGGCATCGAGACGCTGCCGGACTTCTTCTCCGCCGAGACCGCGCGGTCGGTCGCGGAGGGGTACGGCCGGGCGCGGCTGATCCTGGCCCGCCACGTCTTCGCCCACATCGACCACGTGGCGGGGGTCGTCACGGGGGCGCGCGAACTCCTCTCCCCCGAGGGGGTGTTCGCCATCGAGGTGCCCTACGCGCTCGACCTCTTCGAGCAGAACGCCTTCGACACGATCTACCACGAGCACCTGTCCTATTTCAGCGTGGGCACCCTGGTCTCGCTGTTCGCGCGGCACGGCATGCGGGTCTTCGACGTGGAGCGGCTGCCGGTGCACGGCGGCTCGATCCTGGTCTTCGTCGGGCGGGACGACGGGCCGTGGGCGCCGCGCCCCTCGGTCGAGGAGCTGCTCCGGCTGGAGCGGCGGGCCGAACTGCACAGCGACGCGGTCTACCGGGACTTCGCGCTCAACGTCGACCGGGTCAGGGACGAGCTGCCCGCGCTCGTGCGGCGGCTCGCCGCCGAGGGGAAGCGCATCGCGGGATACGGCGCCTCGGCCAAGGGGAACACGATCCTGAACGTGTGCGGGCTCGGGCCGGAGGAGCTGGAGTTCTGCAGTGACACCACGACGCTGAAGCAGGGCAAGGTGCTGCCGGGGACGCACGTCCCGGTCCGCTCGCCGGAGTACGCGAAGGCCCACGCCCCGGACTACTACCTGCTGCTGGCCTGGAACTACTCGGATGAGATCATCCGCAAGGAGTCGGCCTTCCTCAACGGCGGGGGCAGGTTCATCCGCCCCATCCCCAAGCCCGTGATCATCTCGGCCGACTCGTTGTGACCGGTCCCCGCCGGTGAGCGGTTCCGCACCGGCGGGCAGGGGTGGGCCCCGGGTCACCGCGTGTCCGGAACGGTGCCGTCCGGTATGTCCACGCCCGGTCTTCCTACGGGTCACCGCGTGTCCGGAACGATGCCGTCCGGCGTGTCCGCACCCGGCCCTCCCGCCGGTCCCGCGGTGGCCGCGACCAGGCCGGCCGCACCCGGATCCGGGATCCGGGTGCGGCCGGCGGCGGACAGGTCAGCGGACGGCGGTGACGATGGCGTAGCCGAGCCGCACCGCGCGCAGCATGGGCACCGTGGCCTCGACCTGGTCGACCAGTTCGGTGCCGAACCGCTCGACGAAGCGCTCACGGTCCTGGGAGATCTTCTGCTGGATGCGGTCGAGCGTGCGGCCGACCGACTGCTCGGTGATGTCGGTGGCCTCGACCGGGGTGAAACCGGCCTGCCTCAGCAGCGGCGGGTAGTCGCCGATCTGGATCGGTTCGCCGAACAGCGACGCGAACGGCTTGTCCGGCACGTCGTGGGCGGGCGAGGTCAGCACGTCGGTGAGCGCCAGCCGGCCGCCGGGCCGGAGCACGGCCGCGGCCTGGCGGAGCGGCCCGAGCCGGTCGGGCATGTGGAAGATGGACTCGAAGAGCCACACGGCGTCGAAGGAGTCCGCGGGGAACGGCAGATCCATGGCGTCGGCCTGCCGGAAGGTCACCTGGCCGCCCAGGCCGGAGGACTCCGCCAGGGCACTGGCCTGCTCGACCTGGCCCCGGCTGATGGTGACTCCCACCACCTCCGCGCCCGTCTCCCTGGCGAGCTGGATCGCCGGCCCGCCGGTGCCGCAGCCGATGTCGAGCACCCGGTCACCCGGTTTCACCGCTATCTTCTCGATCATCAGCTCGGTGAGCTGCTGCGAGGCCCGCTCCATCGTGGCCTCGTCGGAGGGCGAGGTCCAGTAGCCGAAGTGCAGGCTCCCGCCCGTCAGCTCGGCCAGGAACCGGGTGGACTGCTCGTAGAAGTCGGCGACGTCCTGCTGCTGGGGTGCGGGGGTCGAGGTCATCTTTCCCTCTCTCGTAACGGGTACGGCGCATGCCGGGGCCCGAGTCCCGGCCCATTCCGGCCGGGGCCCGGCATGCCTCTTGAACAGCGCTGGAACCTGCCGGTCGCGTCTCAGGACGGCGCCGCCGGCCCGCCGCCGTCCGCGGCGCGGCGGTGTTTGAGCGGCTCCCACCAGTCCCGGTTCTCGCGGTACCAGGCGACCGTGTCGGCGAGACCGCGGGCGAAATCGTGCCGCGGGCGGTAGCCGAGCTCGGCGCGGGCCTTGCCGGAGTCGAGGGAGTACCTCAGATCGTGGCCCTTGCGGTCCGGCACGCGCCGGACCCTGCCCCAGTCGGCCCCGCAGGCGGCCAGCAGGCGCTCGGTGAGTTCGAGGTTGGTCAGCTCGGTGCCGCCGCCGATGTTGTACACCTCGCCGGGACGGCCCCTGGTGCGCGCCAGCTCCACCCCCCGGCAGTGGTCCTCCACGTGCAGCCACTCGCGGACGTTCCTCCCGTCGCCGTAGAGCGGGACCTGCTCGCGGTCGAGCAGGTTGGTGACGAACAGCGGGATCACCTTCTCCGGGAACTGGTACGGGCCGTACGTGTTGGAGGCCCGGGTGATCCTCACGTCCAGGCCGTGGGTGCGGTGGTAGGACAGGGCCAGCAGGTCGGAGGCCGCCTTCGAGGCGGAGTACGGCGAGCTGGGGGCCAGCGGGCGGTCCTCGGCCCAGGAGCCGTGCTCGACGGAGCCGTAGACCTCGTCGGTGGAGACGTGGACGAACCGCGTCACGCCGTGCCTCAGGGCGGCGTCCAGCAACGTCTGGGTGCCCACCACGTTCGTGCGCACGAAGTCGCCGGCCCCGGTGATCGACCGGTCCACGTGGGACTCGGCGGCGAAGTGCACCACCTGGTCCGCCTCGGTCATCAGCTTGCCGACCAGTTCGGCGTCGCAGATGTCACCCCGGACGAACCGCAACCGGGGGTGGCCGGTGACGCGGTCGCCGAGATTGCTCAGGTTGCCCGCGTAGGTGAGCTTGTCCAGCACGGTGACGTGCGGCGCGTCCGGCGCCCGCGAGTCCAGCAGCATGCGTGCGTAGGCGGAGCCGACGAATCCGGCCGCGCCGGTGACGAGAAGATTCAACCCGTCCCTCCCTCTAGGGGACGATGCTCGAAAAGCGTGCGGGCAGCAGCCTCCCGCGGGGGGTTGGAGGACGCGTCGACGGGCGCTGGGAGCCCGGCCCCGCCGCCGCTCCGCCGGGGCTCGACGGAACGGCGACCGCGGTCGCGCCGCTCGAACGCCGGTGGGACGGCCCGCGGCGGGGTCACCCGGGCAGCAGGGCCCGGGCCAGGCCGCGGTAGAAGGCCAGGACACCGGGCTCCTTGGGGCTGAGGTGGCCCCGGCCGGCGAAGCGGGAGCCGATCGCCCGCTGGACCGCCTCCAGCCCGTCGCGGTCCTCGGCGTTGACCACGGCCGAGCTCGCCTCGTGCTCCTTGCGGAGCGCGTCCCGGTCGGCGCCGTCCAGCATGGCCGGCGGCAGGAGGACGCCCCCGCGCACCTGGGTCCGGTCGATCGACAGCGGGATGAAGCTGATCCAGACGATCGAGTCGGCGAAGGTCGCGACGCTGCCCGACGGGAAGACACAGCAGTTGTCCATGAACGCGCGCTGCTCGTCCCGGAGCGGCAGCACCCCGGGCTCCATGGGCTCCGTGAAGGGGCTGCGCAGGCGGGTCGCCCACGGCGAGTCGACCCGCACGTCCATGTCGCCCCCGCGCGGGGTGATCAGCGCGACCGTGTTCGGGTGCAGCCCCATGACGTGGTAGTTCTCGTGCGCGTTCTCGACGGCGATCTTCCAGTTGACGCGCCACTCCTCCTGCCAGGAGGCGACCTGCACCATGTCGTCCAGCCGGTAGTTCGCCGTCTCGCGGTCGAAGCGGCCCAGGTGCGGGGCCAGCGGCTCGGCGCCCGGATCCAGGTTCACGAACACGAACCCGTGCCACTGCTCCACCGCGAAGCCCGGCAGCCGGCAGGCCGCCGGATCGAACTCCTTGTTGCCCCGCATGTACGTGGCGCCGAGCAGCCGCCCGTCCAGTCCGTACCGCCACAGGTGGTACCGGCAGGTGAAGGCGTCCGTACGGCCCGCGCCCGGCTCCACCAGCGGCATGTTCCGGTGCCTGCAGATCGGCGACATCCCGTGCAGCGCGCCGTCGTGGCCCCGGGTCACGACGACGGGCTCGCCCGCCACCGTCAGCGCCACGTAGTCGCCCGGCGCCGTCAGCTCGTCGGAGTGCCCCACCAGCACCCAGCACCGGCCGAACACCCGCGAGCGCTCCAGCTCGTAGAACTCGGGGGACGTGTAGGCCCGCGGCGGCAGGCTGATCGCGGGGGAGTCGCCCAGGTAGCGCCCCAGCTCTCCGACGATCTCCTCGACCTCCGCGGTGGTCCGCGCGCCGTCGCGCCCGCCGGCGCCAGGCCGGTCCTCGCTCACCATGGGATTCCCTCCGTCAGGACCGCCGGTCGGCCCCCGGCACGCCGGCCAGGTGCTCGGCGGTCAGTTCCTCGATCGTCGGTACGACGTCGTTCGGCGTCCTCATCGCGAGGACCTCGTCCCTCACCCGCCGCGCGTTCTCGGCGAACGAGGGGTCGCCCAGCACCCGCTCCAGCCGCTCGCGGAGCAGTTCGGCGCTGAACTCCCGGATGGAGACGGACAGGAGCGTGCCCTGCTTCTCGTAGTCCCGGCCCATGCCCTCGCTGACCCACTCCCACCCGGTGACGATCACCTGCGGGACGCCGTGCAGCTCCGCCGTGGCCTTCGTCTGGTAGCCGCCGTGGTGGACGACCGCCGCGCAGGTGGGCAGCAGGTCGTTGATCGGGACGAAGTCCACGATCCGCACGTTGCCCGGTATCTCCCGCAGCCGTGTCCGCTGCGCCGGGGCGATGGCCGCGACGACCTCCACGTCCATGCCCGCCAGCGTGCGCATCAGGGCGTTGAGCATGGTGTCCAGGTCGAAGAGCGCGTAGTCGCTGTCGATGCTGGTGCCGAGCGTGAGGCACACGCGGGGCCGGGCGGGCGGCTCCCGCAGCCAGGCGGGCACGACGCACCGCCCGTTGTACGGCACGTAGCGCACGGGCACGGTGGTGAGCCCCAGGTCCTCGCGCATGCTCGCCGGCCGGCTGTCGATGATCCACTGGCCGGTCAGCATCGTCTCGTCGAAGCGGTGACCGCAGCCGATCCGTTCCAGGGTCCAGTCGAGCCACTCCGCCGTGGGGTCCTCGCGGTTCTCCGGCGGCAGCTCGCGCGAGCGCCGGACGAACTCGCGGCGGACCCCCATCTGCAGGGCCATGTCGGGGCCGGAGACCATCCGCGCGTGCGCCGCGCCGGAGGCCAGCGCCGCCACGGGCCCGGCCATGCAGAAGCTCTCCCACAGCACCAGGTCCGGCCGCCAGAACCGGGCGTACTCCACGAGACCGTCGATCATCTCGTCCCGGTTGAGCCGCGACCACAACGCCGGGACCACGAGGCTCTCGTAGGCGAGCAGCGTCTCCCACGAGGGCTGGTCCCGCTCCAGCTCGGTGGTCTCCAGCTCGTTGCAGCGGGCGATGGCCTCCGTGTGGAACCGGCCGAGCCCCTCCTGCCAGGGCGGGCACTCGACCGGTACCGCCGTCAGGCCGGCCTGGGTGACGGCGTCGACCAGGCCCCGCTTGCAGACCACCCGGACCTCGTGCCCCGCGGTGCGCAGCGCCCAGGCCATCGGCACCATGAGCTGGAAGTGGCTGCCTTCGAGCGAGGCGAACATGACTTTCATCGGGACTGCTCCTCCCGGCCGGCCCCGGCCACCGCGGCGCCCCTCACCCGATGGGCGGGAACTTCTCGCCCTCCAGCCGCTGCCCCGGCCGGAGGTGGGTGAGGTACTGGTCCTGGACGCCGGGCCGGTAGGTGGCCTCCTCGTCCGCGTAGATGACGCCGTGGGCCATGCGCGGCACGTCCGTCGTGTTGGACCCGGCCATGTGCACCGTGCGGAAGTGGTGGAAGACGACGTCTCCGGCGCGGATGGGCACCGACACCCTCGGCTGCCACGGGAACTGCGGCCAGACCTCCTCCATCGGCCGGTAGTCCGCGAAGCTCTCCATGCGGATCTGGCGGTCGGCGTCCCGGCGCAGGTGGGAGCCCGGCACGTAGCACAGGCACCCCCGCTCCACCGGCACGTCGACCAGCGCGATCCACGCGGTCAGCGTCCGCGACAGGTTCGACAGCGGCAGCCCCGCCTCGTCGTCGTGGACCATCGTGGGGAGCGCCTCGCGGGGCTTCTTCACCAGCACGTCGCTGCTGTACAGGCGCAGCGGCCCGCCGGCGAGCCGCCTGGCCATCCCGGTGACGCTCGGGTGCAGCGCCAGCCCGCGCAGCGTCTCGCTCTTGAGCCACGCCTCCTCGATGTAGTGCACCTGGGACTCCGCCTCGGTCTCACCCCAGAGCGTGGGCGTCTCCTTGCGGAGCAGCTCCTCGGACGCCGCCAGGAACGCCGCGATCTCGTCCTCGGACAGCACGCGCGGGACGTGGACGAATCCCTGTTCGCGGTAGAGCCGGACGGTGTCGTCGGTCAGGGACTCGGGTGTGCTCAGCTCGGGGTGAGCCGCCATGTCGGGTCGTCCTTCCTCTCGCTGTTCTGCGGCCTTCGCACGGTCACCGCGCCCGGCCGGCCAGCGCGACGAGCCGGGGCACCAGCTCGGACGGCGCCGGCATCGACCGCAGTTCGTCGCGGGCCCGCCGCGCCGCGTCCCGCAGGGCCTCGTCCTTCAGCAGCGTGTAGCACTCCTCGGCCCCCAGCGACGCGGCGTCGGCCAGGATGCCGACCCCGCGCTGGGCGATCACGTCGACGTCGCTGTGCTGGTACGAACCCTGCGGGAGGACGCACTGCGGGATCCCCGCCTGGATCGCGGTCATCGTCGTCCCGCTCCCGCCGTGGTGGATGACGGCCTCGCAGGTCTCCAGCAGGGCGTCGAGCGGCGCCCACTCCACCACCCGGACATTGGGCGGCAGGGGGCCGAGCAGCGACACGTCGCCGCCGCCCAGGGTGAGCACGAACTCGGCGTCCACCGCGCCGGCCGCGGCCATCAGCGGCGCGAGGACGGCGATGCCGCCCCACTGGGCCTCGATGGTGCCGAGGGTGACCGCGATCCGCGGGCGCTCGGGCCGGTGGCGGAGCCAGTCCGGCAGCACGGCCCCGCCGTTGTAGGACACGTAGCGCATCGGCCAGGCGTCGCCGGGCGACCTCTCCTCGGGCAGCAGTTCCGCGAAGCCCGGCAGGCAGGTGCTGATCCGGGCGGTCGCGGGCGGCTCGCCGGTGACGCCGTGGCGCTCGTAGTGCTCGCGCATGGCCTCGCGCACCATGTCGGGCAGGTCCCGCCGGGCGTCGTACAGGCCGACGGGCATGTCCACGTACGGCAGGCCGAGCGCGGCGGCCGCGAGCGGACCCGCGCCCTGGAGCGGCGGGGAGAAGATCAGGTCCGGCGACCACGACCGGGCGGCGTCGACGACGCCGTCCACCATGACCCCCGACACGCGGCCGAAGAGGCGGGCGAGCATCTCGTCCTCGGGGTCGTCGGCATGGATCGGCTGGGGGCCGTCACCGCCGCCCTCCGCGATGAAGATCGGCGCGTAGTCGAGGCCCGGCGTGACGTCGATCACGCTGAACCCCGCCTCGGACGCCGCGACGCTCAGGCCGCCGGTGGCGTAGCGGACCTCGTGCCCGGCGGCGCGGATCGCCTGCGCGAGGGGCACCGTCGGGAAGAGGTGTCCCAGGCCCGGAGAGGCGACGAACAGTACACGCATGGTTCCTCCAGGGTTCTACTTGCGGCGTCGGTCAGCGGTCCCGCGTGCTCCGGCCGGACCGGGAGGGACGCGGCCGGCCACGTGGCGTGCCGGGGGCCGCGGGGACCTTCCGGCCGTGGCGAGGGGCGTCGCGCCGAGGCGCGCGAGCCCGCTCCGCCGGTCCGCCCGTCGGGTCCGGATCGTCCTCATCCCGGTCCCCCGCCCGCGGGTCAGGTGAGGGAGAGCCCGCCGTCGACCGGCAGCACCACACCGGTCGCGTAGCCGGCCTGGGGACGGGTCAGCTCGGTGATCCACCACGCGATCTCCTCGGGGTCGCCGACGCGGCCGAGCGGGGTGCGCGTGCCGATCTGCCGGAGGAAGTCCTCGTAGCCCTCCTCGGACAGGCCCATGCGGGGGCCGGAGCGCGTGTCGATCACACCGGGGGCGACGCCCACCACCCGGATGCCGCGGGGGGCGAGCTCCACGGCCCAGGTCCGGGTCAGGAAGTCGAGCGCGACCTTGGCGGCGCCGTACACGCCGTTGTCCGGCCAGGAGCGCATCCCGAGCGAACCGGCCGTGCTGACGTTCACCACGGTGCCGCCGCTCGCCTCCAGCGCGTCGAGCGCGCACCGGGTGATGAGGATCGGGGCGACGAGGTTCGTGCCGAGCTGGGTGTCGACGAGCTCCCGGTCGACATGGGCGAGCGGCCGGTAGCCGAGCGCGGCGGCGTTGTTCACGAGCACGTCGATCCTGCCGAACTCGCGCAGCGCCGTGTCCACGATGAGCCGGGGGGCGTCGGGCTCGGTGATGTCGGCGGTCAGCACACGGATCAGGTCGTGGTCCTTGGCGGTCTCGACCAGGGTGGACTCGGTCCGCCCGACCACGAGGACCCCGGCGCCGCGCTCGGCGAACGCCCTCGCCGTGGCCCTGCCGATGCCGGTGCCGCCCCCGGTCACGATCACGGCGCGGGACACCGGGCCGTCGTTTGTCGCAGTCATGTCCGGCACCGTAGGAACCGCTGCTCGAACCCGGATCGACTCCTGCTGAGCGGACCCGCCGGCCGCTCCGGGGCCGACGGCGGGCGGCGGGGATTCACGGCCGGTCACGCGGTGCCGGGCCGGAGGTCCGGGCGGTCGTCGCGGGTGACGCGGCGCTCGCGGACGCGGAGCTCACCGCTCTCGCGGACGAGCACGTCCTCGCACACGCACATCAGGTGCAGCCGGGGCGTGCCCTCCCGGGGAGTGGCGATGATCTGCGCGTAGCTGCGCACCCGCAGCGAACCGTCGGCCTGCGGCTCCACCGCCACCATGCTCAACAGGTGGCGGTGCACCTCGCCGGCGGCGGCCAGGTTCTCGGCCGACTCCCGTACACCGGCCGTGAGGTTCGCGCGGCCCCGGATCGGCTCCGGCGCCGAGGGCGGGGCGAAGACGCCGTCCTCGGTGAAGGTCTCCGCCCACTCCTCCGCGGCTCCGGCGTCGAGCAGGTGCATGTGCCGGGCGTAGAACTGCTGCACCTCGGCGTAGAGCGCGGCGAGCGGCGGGCTGTCGGTCTGTACGGGCATGGTTCCTCCTCGTCCGTCGACGGGCGGGGGCACGGCGACGCCCCGATGGTGCGCGACCCGTCCGGAGTCCCGCTGGAGCGCGGGCGCCGGGTGCGGGTTCGAGTGAGGCTCCAAGCGTTCGCGGGCGGTCGCGGCGACGATCGGTACGTCCAGTGGCGCTCGCTCCCGGAGGCGTATGTGCGGCTCATCGACCTGTCTTCACCGGTGGACTCCTCGTCCTACGAGCCGGACCCCCTGGTCCACGAGGTCCTCACCCCGCGCGAGGGCGCCGTCCACATGAGCGAGGAGATGCGCGAGCACTTCGGGATCGACTTCGACCCGGCCGAGCTGCCGGACGGGGAGTTCCTCTCGCTCGACCGGATGACCCTCACCACCCACACGGGCACCCACGTCGACGCGCCCTCGCACTACGGTTCGCGCGCCTCCTACGGCGACGGCGTGCCGAGGCACATCGACCGGATGCCGCTGGAGTGGTTCTTCAACCCCGGCGTGGTGCTCGACCTCACCGACGCCGCCACCGGGGCCGTCGGCGCGGACCGGGTGGAGAAGGAGCTCGACCGCATCGGCTACACGCCCCGCCCCCTGGACATCGTGCTGCTGCACACGGGCGCGCAGCGGCACGCGGGCACCCCGCGGTACTTCACGGACTTCGCCGGGCTCGACGGCTCCGCCGTGCACCTCCTGCTGGACATGGGGGTGCGCGTGATCGGCACGGACGCGTTCAGCCTGGACGCCCCGTTCGGGGACATCATCGCCAGGTACCGGGCGACCGGGGACCGCTCCGTGCTGTGGCCCGCGCACTTCGCGGGGCGCGATCGGGAGTACTGCCAGATCGAGCGCCTCGCCAACCTCGACGCCCTGCCGGCGCCGTACGGCTTCCGCGTGGCGTGTTTCCCCGTGAAGATCGCCGGAGCGGGCGCGGGCTGGACGCGCGCGGTCGCCGTGCTCGACGCCTGACCCGTCCCCGGTCGCGAAGGAGGTGTGATGTTCGGCCGTGAGCTTGCGGAAGTCTACGAGATGATCTACGAGAGCCGGGGCAAGAGCTGGACCGAGGAGGCCGAGGAGATCAGCCGGCTGATCAGGTCGCGGTTCCCGGGTGCCGACTCCCTGCTCGACGTCGCCTGCGGGACCGGCGCGCACCTGGAGGCCTTCGGCAAGCTGTTCGCCCACACGGAGGGGCTGGAGCTCGCGCGGCCGATGCTGGACGTCGCCGTGCAGCGGCTGCCCGGCGTGCCGCTGCACGCCGGGGACATGCGGGACTTCGACCTCGGCCGCACCTTCGACGCGGTGGTGTGCATGTTCACCGCCATCGGATACCTGCCCACCGTGCCGGACATGCGCGCCGCCGTACGGTCGATGGCCAGGCACCTCGAACCGGGCGGGGTGCTCGTGGTCGAGCCGTGGTGGTTCCCCGAGCGGTTCATCGAGGACTACGTCGCCGGCGACCTGGCCCGTTCGGAGAGCAGGACGGTCGCCCGGATCTCGCACTCGACCCGGCAGGGCCGCACCACGCGCATGGAGGTGCGCTTCCTCGTGGGGGACTCCTCCGGCATCAGGGCGTTCACCGAGATCGACCTGCTGACGCTGTTCACCCTGGAGGAGTATCTGGCGGCGTTCGCCGACGCCGGATGCCCGGCGGAGTACACCGAGGTCGGCTGGACCGAGCGGGGAGTCTTCATCGGCCGCCGGGAGTGACACGGGCGGGGCCTCCTGCGCGGGCGGGGCCTCGTGCGCGGGCGGGGCTTCGTGCGCGGGCGGGGCGCGGACACGGCGGAGCCCCGGGTGCGGTGCGGAGGCAGCCGGGGCGGGGAGAGCGGGAGAGGCGCGGAGAGCGGGTGGGGCGGGGAGAGCGGGAGAGGCGCGGAGAGCGGGTGGGGCGGGGAGAGCGGGTGGGGCCGCTCACGCCGCCAGTTCGTCGGCGATGGCCATGACGTACTGGCCGTAACTGGAGTTGCCGATCTTCGCCCCGAGGCGGTGACACTCCTCGGCCCCGATGAAGCCCATCCGCAGCGCGACCTCCTCGACGCAGGCGATCCGCACTCCCTGGCGCTCCTCCAGCGTCCGCACGTACATGCTGGCCTGGAGCAGGGACTCCGGGGTGCCCGTGTCCAGCCACGCGAACCCGCGGCCGAGGTCGATCAGCTTCGCCTGGCCGCGTTTCATGTAGGCCAGGTTCAGGTCGGTGATCTCCAGCTCCCCGCGCTCGGACGGCCGCAGTTCCTTCGCCAGGCCGAGCACGTCGTTGTCGTAGAAGTACAGCCCGGTGATCGCGCGGTTGGACCGGGGGTGGGCGGGCTTCTCCTCGATGGAGACGAGGTACCCCTCGGCGTCGGTCTCGCCGACGCCGTAGCGCTCCGGGTCGGTGACCGGATACCCGAACAGCGTGCAGCCGCGCAGGTTCCTGCTCTCCCGCTCCAGCAGGTCCGAGAAGGAGTTGCCGTGGAAGATGTTGTCGCCGAGCACCAGCGCGACGTTGTCGGGGCCGACGTGGTCGGCCCCGATGAGGAACGCCTCGGCGATTCCGCGGGGCTGGTCCTGCCGCGCGTACGTGATGTTCAGCCCGAGGTGCGCCCCGTCGCCGAGCAGCTTGCGGAACTGCGGCATGTCGCCCGGCACCGTGATGACGAGGATGTCCCTGATGCCGGCGAGCATGAGCACCGAGAGCGGATAGTAGATCATCGGCTTGTCGCCCACGGGTAACAGTTGTTTGGAGACCGCGAGCGTCGCCGGATGCAGCCGGGTGCCGGTGCCGCCGGCCAGGATAATTCCTCGCATGCGTTTTCACCCCATCGGTCGGAATGCCTCATGCTATCGCCCGCTTTATTTGGGGGACAAGGTCAAGGCTGCTGAATTGAGGTGGCCTCGAGCTTCCTGCGAGCGGCGTGCATTGTGCTGAATGGCGAACCCGAAGGAGGTAGAAAAAGGCATGACCACTCGTGTGTGGGACTATTTAGCGGAATACGAGAAAGAGCGCGAGGACATTCTCGACGCGGTCGAGACGGTTTTCGGCTCCGGGCGGCTCGTGCTCGGCGCGAGTGTCCGGGGGTTCGAGGAGGAGTTCGCCGCCTACCACGGCGTACGGCACTGCGTCGGCGTCGACAACGGGACCAACGCCATCAAGCTGGGCCTCCAGGCACTGGGGGTCGGCCCCGGGGACGAGGTGATCACGGTGTCGAACACCGCGGCGCCGACCGTGGTGGCGATCGACGGCGTGGGCGCGAAGCCCGTCTTCGTGGACGTGCACCCGGACACGTACCTCATGGACACGGACCAGGTGGCGGCGGTGATCACCCCGCGCACCCGGTGCCTGCTCCCCGTGCACCTCTACGGCCAGTGCGTCGACATGGCGCCGCTGGAGGCCCTGGCCGCCGAGCACGACCTGGTGATCCTGGAGGACTGCGCCCAGGCCCACGGCGCCCGGCACCACGGCCGCCTGGCCGGGACGATGGGGCAGGCCGCCGCCTTCTCGTTCTATCCGACGAAGGTCCTCGGCGCGTACGGGGACGGCGGCGCGACGATCACCTCCGACGACGCGGTGGACCGCAACCTCCGGCGGCTGCGCTACTACGGCATGGAGGAGCGGTACTACGTCGTCGAGACGCCGGGCCACAACAGCCGGCTCGACGAGCTGCACGCGGAGATCCTGCGCCGCAAGCTGCGCCGCCTGGACGGCTACATCGCGGCCCGGCGCGAGGTGGCCCGCCGGTACGCCGAGGGGCTGGCGGACACCGGGCTCGTGCTGCCCCGGCTCGCCCCCGGCAACGACCACGTCCACTACGTCTACGTCGTGCGCCACCCCCGGCGGGACGACATCATCGCGGCGCTCAAGGGATACGACATCGAGCTGAACATCAGCTACCCGTGGCCGGTGCACACGATGACCGGCTTCGCCCACCTCGGATACGCCCCGGGGTCTCTCCCGGTCACCGAGAAGCTCGCCGGAGAGATCTTCTCGCTGCCGATGTACGCGTCGTTGTCCCCCGACATACAGGACAAGGTCATCAGCGCCCTCCGCGAGGTGCTGACGACCCTGTCCTGAGCCGGGCCGGGCGGCCGGTCAGGCGACCCCGGTGGCGGCGTCGTGGACCAGCGCGAGGAAGGCGCGCGGGGTCTTCGCCTCCGTCACCTGGTCGTCGGCCAGCCGTATGCCGTGGTCGCGCTCGATCCGGCCCGCGGTCTCCAGCATCGCGAGCGAGTCGTAGCCGAGATCGCCGAATTCCACGTCCAGGACGTCGTCCGTCACGGCCAGCCCTTCGCCCTCGCCCGCGCACTCGCGCATGATCTCCATGAGCCTGGTCACGGTCAGCTTCTCCATGTTCCCTCCTCGTGGGCGCTCTCAGGAAGCCTCGTGCTCCGATCGCCGCGGGCCGCGCACGACCATCGCGGCGTTGAACCCGCCGTATCCGCGGGCCAGCACCAGGGCGGCCGACAGCGGGAGCCGCCGGGGCCGCAGCACCAGGTCGATCTCGTATCCGGGTACGGGGCGGGACACGTTGACCGTCGGCGGGACCACCCCGTGCTCCAGCGCCAGCAGGGCCGTGGCCAGGTCGAGCGCCGCACCGCCGGCGCTGAGCCGGCCGGTCATCGTCTTGGGCGCGGTCACCGGCACCCCGTGCGGGCCGAAGACCGCCCGCAGCGCGTCCGCCTCGATCCGGTCCAGTTCGGGGACGCCCGCGGCGTCGGCGAAGACCACGTCGACGTCGGCGGCGGTCATCCCGGCGTCGTCGAGCGCCCGCTCGATCGCCCGGCGCAGGGTCGGCGGGCGGCCCGACCCCGGGGGCGGGTCGAAGGTCGCGGCGTACCCCGCGATCTCGCCGTACCAGGAGGTCGCGCCACGTTCCCTGGCCGCGTCCTCGGGCTCCAGGACGAACAGCGCGCCGCCGTCACCCGGGACGTACCCGGACGCGTCGGCGTCGAAGGGCAGGTAGGCCCGTGCCGGGTCCCGCGAGGCGCTGAGCCGGCCGCTGGTCTGCTGCGCGACCCAGCCCCACGGGCAGGGGGAGCCGTCCACCCCGCCGCCGATCATCACCGGGATCCCGCCGCGCAGGTGCCGCCGCGCCTGGGCGATCGCGTCGAGCCCCCCGGCCTGCTCGGTCACCAGCACGCCGCTGGGCCCCCGCAGGCCGTGCCGGATCGAGATCTGGCCCGTGTTCACCGCGTAGAACCAGGCGAAGGACTGGTAGGCGCTGACGTGCTCGGGCCCCTTGCTCCACAGCTTCTCCAGCTCGCGGTGGCCGAACTCGAACCCGCCGGCCGAGCTCGCGGTCACGACGCCGACGCCGTACTCGGGCAGCGCCGACGGGGTGAGCGCGGCGTCCTCCAGCGCCCAGTCCGCCGCCACGAGCGCGAGCCGGGTCATGTGGTCGGTCTGCGGGAGCAGGCGGCTCGGCAGATGCTCCTCGGGGGCGAAACCATCGATCTCGGCGGCCAGCCGGCTCGTGTACGGCTCGCTGTCGAACCGGGTGATCCGCCCGATCGCGCTGTGGCCGCGCAGCGTGGCGGTCCAGTGCGCGGCCGCGCCGAGGCCGGTGGGGGCCAGGACGCCCATGCCGGTCACCACCGTGGCCGCCGTCACCGCCCTGCTCCTTCCGCGCTGCACAGCACCATCGCGCTCTGGAAGCCGCCGAACCCGCTGCCGACGGTCAGCACGGTGTCCACCCGGCTCTCGCGGGCCCGCAGCGGCACGTAGTCCAGGTCGCACTCCGGGTCGGGCTCGTGCAGGTTCGCGGTGGGCGGGATGACGCCGTGCTCGATGGTGAGCGCGCAGGCCGCGATCTCCAGGGAGCCGATCGCGCCGAGGGAGTGGCCGATCATCGACTTGATCCCGCTGACCGGGACCCGGTAGGCGTGCTCGCCGAGGCTGCGTTTGAAGGCCGCCGTCTCGTGCCGGTCGTTCTGCTTCGTCCCGGAGCCGTGCGCGTTGACGTAGCCCACGTCCTCGGGGGCCCTGCGGGCCTGGGCCAGCGCGGCACGGATGGCCTCGGCCATCTCCCGCCCGTCCGGGCGCAGGCCGGTCATGTGGTAGGCGTTGGACCGCGAGGCGAAGCCGCTGATCTCCGCGTGGACGTGGGCCCCGCGGCGGCGCGCGTGCTCCAGCTCCTCCAGCACGAACACGGCCGCCCCCTCGCCGAGCACGAACCCGTTCCTCGTCAGGTCGAACGGCCGGGACGCGCTCGCGGGGTCGTCCTTGCGCGGCGTGGTCGCCTTGATCGCGTCGAAGCACGCCATGGTGATCGGCGAGATGGGCGCGTCGGTGGCCCCCGCCACCATGACGTCCGCCGCCCCCTCCCGGATCAGCTCGACGGCGTGCCCGACGGAGTCCAGCCCCGAGGTGCAGCCGGTGGACACGGTCGCGACCGGGCCCTCCGCCCCGGCCTCCCAGGCCACCTCCGCGGCGATGGAGCTGGGCACGTAATGGCCGAAGAGGTGCCGGACGGCGTACTCCTCGTCCACGAGGTGCCGCCGCCCGCCGTCGCTGACGACGACGTACTCCTGCTCCAGGCTCATCGTGCAGCCCACGGCGCTGCCGACGACCACGCCGGTACGGGCCGGGTCGAGGTCCGCCGGGCTCAGCCCGCTGCTCGCCAGGCTCTCCCGCGCGGAGACGACGGCGAACTGGGCGGCCCGGTCCATGCGGCGGGCCTGCTGCGGGGACAGGCCCTCGCGCAGCGGGTCGAAGTCGCATTCGGCGGCGACCTGCGACCGGTACGGGGACGGGTCGAAGAAGGTGATGCGCCTGGTGGCCGTACGGCCCGCCGTCAGCAGCTCCCAGAAGCGCTTGGTGCCGATGGCGTCGGGGGCGACGACCCCGATTCCGGTTATCACGACGCGACGGTTCATGAATGATCTCGCTGGTCAGGGGCCGGTGAACCGGCCTTCCCGCTCACCGGGCCCCGGTCTTCGCCGAGACGGTGCGGCGGGGCGTGTAGAGGTTGGGCTCGCTCGTGCTCAGCGCGCGGAGAGCGGCGGCGTGCGGCTGGAAATCCGGGGCCGCCACCGCCCTGCGGAAGGCGCCGGCGTCGCGCCACTGCGCGATGTTGACGTAGCTGCGCTCGTCGTCCGTGTGCCGGAGCAGCGTATGCCGGAGAAAGCCGTCCTGCTGCGCCATGAATTCCGAGGTCTCCGCGAAGACCCGCTCGAATTCCTCGGGCGACGCGTGCACCGTGAATCTGTTCACGAAAGTGACTGTGTCGTCTCTGACATCTTCCGGCATCGTGCCTCTCTTGCCCCGATAGGAAAATATGTGGGATTTCCCGGTTGCCAACGATGAGCAGGTTCTCTCGCGGGCGGCTCAACGACGGCTGGACCACTCTCCCGGCCACCCGGGACCGGTCAGGCGCCGTCCCCGGGCCGCTCGAAGGCCACCGGGTCGAAGTCCGCGGGCCGGGCGAGCGGGATGACCTCGAACTCCAGATGGGGGCTGACCGGGTTCGCGTACAGCAGCGAGAGCAGCTCCTCGTGCGAGTCGACGTCGTAGATGAGGAGCCCTCCCGATGCGCCCACCCGGACCCAGCTGTGCTTGATGACGCCCTTGTCCACCAGCGCCCTGGTGTAGGCGAACCCTTCGGGCAGCCGGCGGCGGAACTCGTCCGCGCTGATCCCGACCGGGTGCTGCGTCGCGAGGACGGCGAACAGTGCCATCGTGTTCCTCCGTGGGACGTCGGGCGGTGCCCCTTGAGCATGGTGCCCGCCGGTCAGCGGCCCATCGAGAGCCGGTGGAGCACGCGGCCCGGCCGGGGCCGAGCCGGGCTCGAAGGATCTGCTAACCGGCCGCGTCATTCTCCTGGGACCGCAGGTTTCGCGGGCGACGCCACCGGCGGAGGAATCCGTTGAACACACTCGTCACCGGCATGTCCGGGATCGCCGGCCGCGGCTCGGCCACGGCGACGTCCGGGATGCCGCCCTGCCCGCCGCCCGCCCCGACCGGGAGAACCGGGACCGAGGGGAGCGGCCCGAGAAGGAGCGCGCCGGCGAGCGGCTCGCCGGTCCGGACCGGCCGGGTGCGCGCATGAGGTGGCTGATCACGGGGGCGGGCGGGCTGCTCGGCCACCACGTGCTGGAGCGCCTGGCCGCCGGCCGTCCGGATGACTCCGTCGTCGGGCTGGACCGCGCCCGGCTCGACATCACCGTGCCGCGGTCGGTGCGCGACGCGCTCGCGGAACACCGCCCGGACGTGGTGGTCAACTGCGCGGGCTACACGGCGGTCGACGCCGCCGAGGCGCACGAGCCGGAGGCGCTCCGCGTCAACGGCGCCGGGCCGCGCCACCTGGCCGCCGCCTGCGCCGAACGGCGGGCACGGCTCATCCACGTCTCCACGGACCAGGTCTTCTCCGGCGAGGCCCGCACCCCCTACGCCGAGGACCACCCGCCCGCCCCCCGCACGGCCTACGGCCGTACGAAGCTCGCGGGTGAACGGGCCGTGCTGGCCGTCCTGCCCCGGTCGAGCGCCGTCGTCCGGACCGCCTGGCTCCACGGCGCCCGGGGGCGCAGCTTCGTCCGCACCATGATCGAGCTGGAGGCGCGACGCGACACGGTCGACGTCGTGGACGACCAGCTCGGCCAGCCCACCTGGGCGGCGGACGTCGCCGAGCGGATCGTCCTGCTCGGCCGGCGCCCCGAGGCGACCGGCGTCTTCCACGCCACCAACTCCGGAGCGGTCACCCGGTACGAGCTGGCCAGGGAGATCTTCCGGCTGATCGGGGCGGATCCCGGCCGGGTCCGCCCGACGACCAGCGAGGCCTTCGCGGCTCCCGCCCGCAGGCCCCCCTACGCCGTGCTCGCGCACGGGCGGTGGCGTGAGATCGGCGCGGCCCCGCTCCGCGACTGGCGTACGGCGCTGCGCGAGGCGCTGGCCCGGCA
Organism: Streptosporangium fragile; assembly: GCF_039534445.1. Taxonomy (NCBI): domain Bacteria; kingdom Bacillati; phylum Actinomycetota; class Actinomycetes; order Streptosporangiales; family Streptosporangiaceae; genus Streptosporangium; species Streptosporangium fragile. The sequence continues at coordinate 22,605 of NZ_BAAAVI010000063.1, forward strand.
CAGCCTGAGGGCGTGAGGCGGTCGCCGGTCATCCGCCGGCCGGCACGGCCCGAGAGCGTGCCGGGCCGGTCCGGTACGGCCCCGGGTGCGGAGCCGCCGGTCACCCGCCGGTCGCGTTGAAGAACCGCAGCGTGGCCGGGCCCCCGGAGAGGACGCTCATCCCGCCGTCCAGCGTGAGGCACGACCCCGTGACCAGCCGGGAGGCGTCGCTCGCCAGGTAGACGACCGCGCCGACCAGGTCCTCCGGCTGACCCCAGCGGCCGACCGGCACGGCCTCCAGCAGGCTCGCGCTCGTCTGGGGGTCGGCGGAGAGCGGCGCGGTCAGGTCGGTCGCGACCCATCCCGGCACGAGCGCGTTGACGCGGACGTCGCGGGCGGCCCATTCCGCCGCCAGCGAGCGCGTGAGGGAGATCAGCGCGGCCTTCGCCGCCGCGTACGGGGACAGCAGCGGCAGGCCTCCCTGCCCGGCGAAGGAGGCGATGTTGATGACCGAGCCGCTCCGCCGCTCGACGAGGTGGGGGCCGACCGCCCGGCAGACGTGGAGCGCGGAGTCGAAGTTCAACCGCATGGCCTGCTCCCAGGCGGAGTGCGGGAGCGCCAGGAACGGCCCGAAACGGCCGGTTCCTCCGGCGTTGTTGACGACGACGTCCAGGCCGCCGAACTCGGCGAGCGCGGCGCTCACGGCACGCTGCACCTGCGCGGGGTTGGTGACGTCGGTGGGGAGCGGGAGGGCACGGCCGCCGTGGTCGGCGATCTCCGCGGCGAGCTTCTCCAGCGCCTCGGCGCCTCGCGCGAGCAGCACGAGGTCCGCGCCGGCCTGCGCGAGCCCGAGGGCGATCGCGCGGCCGATGCCCCGGGACGCTCCGGTGACGAGGGCTTTCCTGCCCTGGAGATCGAACGGGATTGGCATGGGATCTCCTCGTGGTGGGTCGGCGAGCCCGTCGCCGACGCGGGCGTGCAGCGACTGTCCGACACCGCGGTCGAGGTTCGGTCGACCCGGCGTCCACCGCCCACCCCGCCCCTCGATCCCCCGGGTGCGCCGCCCCCGCGCGGTGGCGCTCGGGGAGCGCGCGGCCCGTCCCGTGATCCCACCCGCCGGAGCGGGGGACGCGCCTCTCCGCGCCGCGGCGTCCGCGCGTCCCCCGCGGGCCGCCACGCCGGACTCCTCCGGGTGGCGGCCCGCGTCCCGGGTTCCGCCCCGGCGGTTCGCGGCCGGGGCGGGCCGGATCAGGTGAAGTCGGCCCGGTGGTCGGCGACCCACTGGGCGAACGTGCGGGCGGGGCGGCCGGTGACCTGCTCGGCGGTCGGGCCCACCACGGCCTTCGGCGGGGGCGGCATCAGCAGCCAGTCGACCGCCTCGGGCGGCATGCCCTGGCTGATCCACAACTCGCGGGTCTGCTCCCGGGTCAGCTCCTCGAAGCGGACCTCCCGCCCGAGCACCTCGCCGATGATGCGCACCTGCTCGACCTTCGTGAGCGCCTCGGGACCGGTCAGGGCGTACTTCGCCCCCGCGTGGCCCTCTTCGAGCAGCGCCTTCACCGCCACGTCGGCGATGTCGGCCTCGTGGACCATCGCGCTCTCGGCGTCGCCGTAGGGCGCGCGGACCACGCTTTCGGCCTGGATGGACGGCGCCCACAGGAACAGCAGGTTGGCCATGAACTCGCCCGGCCGCACGTGCGTCCACTCGAGCCCGGACGCCTCCACCGCCTGCTCCACGGCGCGGTGCTGGTCACCGCTCAGGTCGCCCTCGGCGTAGTCGGCGGACACGGACGACAGCACGACGACGCGCCGCACGCCCGCCTTGCCGGCCAGTCGCACGACCGCCTCGGCGGTCTCGGGCACCGGGAAGAGGTACACGCGGTCCACGCCCGCCAGCGCGGGCTCCACCGACTCGGGCGCGGTGAGGTCGCCGCGGACCACCTCGACCTCGTCGGGCAGTCCGGCCGTCTCGGGCGACCGGGTCAGCGCCCGCACGGACGCTCCCGCCCGCAGCAGACCGCCGACCACGTGCCGCCCCACGGTCCCCGTGGCTCCTGTCACCAGAATTGTCATGTCTTCTGTCCCCATCCGGTCGCGAAAAGAAAGACGTCGGTGGATCTGCGGCCGCGTCGTCGAGGTGACACGCGGGCCGTTGTCGCCGTGCGGAGTCGCCGGACCTCCGCCGGACCCTATCCTCCTGCCGGACCGGGGTCCTCGCAATCAGGTTGAGACCCGGTGGTTCGCCCGCCCGTCCGCGTCGAGCGGGCTGCGAGCGGCCCCTGCCAGCCTGTGACCAGGCCCGACGCGGTCGGCCGCGACCGTCCGGGGCCACCGACGGCGAAGGGGGATGCGGTGCGCGTCCTGATCACGACGCTTCCGTTCAAGGCCCATGCCTACCCGCGGGTCCCGCTGGCGTGGGCGCTGCGGGCCGCGGGCCACGAGGTGCGCGTGGCCGCCAGCCCCGACGTGGTGGACGACATCACCCACGCCGGCCTCACCGCGGTGCCGGTCGGCGAGTCCTTCGACGCCGAGGCGCTGATGGCCGAGATCCGGGAGCACCAGGCGGAGCGGGAGGCGGCGGGCGACGCCCCGAACCCGGAACCGCTGATGAGGATCGACGAACGCCGCCCCGAGCGGCTGACCTACGACTTCATGCACGGGATGTTCACCGTGCTCACCACGGTCGTCTTCAAGAACCACTCCCCGCGCCGCACGACCGACGACCTGGTCGACTTCGCCCGCGCCTGGCGGCCGGACCTGGTGATCTGGGATCCGCTGGGTTTCGCCGGCGCGATCGCGGCCCGCGCGTGCGGGGCGGCCCACGCCCGGCTGATGTACGGCCTGGACGTGGTCGGGTGGATGCGCGAGCGCTACCTGGACGCGGTGCGGCGCCGGCCCGCGGAACTGCGCGAGGACCCGCTGGAGGAGTGGCTGGCCCCGGTGCTGGAGCGGTACGGCTGCGCGTTCGGCGAGGACGTGGTCATGGGGCAGTGGACCGTCGACCCGGGCCCGTCGTGGATGCGCCTGGCGGTGGACCACCACTATCTCCCGGTGCGCCACGTGTCGTACAACGGCCGGGCCACGGTCCCGGAGTGGCTGCGCGAGCCGCCCGGGCGCCGACGCGTCTGCCTGACGCTGGGGTTGTCGCACCGCGAGGTCCTGGGCGGGAACCGGGTCTCGATGAGCGATCTGCTGGAGGCGGTGGCGGACCTGGACGCCGAGGTGGTGGCCACGTTGAACGCCGACCAGCTCGCGGGGGTCTCCCGGGTGCCGGACAACGTGCGCGTGGTGGACTTCGTGCCGCTGAACGAGCTGCTGCCGAGCTGCTCGGCGATCGTCCACCAGGGGGGCACGGGCACGATGCAGACCGCGCTCTCGCACGGGATCCCCCAGGTGCTCCTCCCCGGCGACCTCTGGGACACGATGCTCAAGGCGGAGCGGCTGCAGGCGTCCGGCGCCGGGCTGTACGTCCCCGACATCGAGCGGTTCCAGGCCCACGAACTGCGCGACATGCTGGTGCGGGTCCTCGACGACCCCTCCTTCGCCCGGTCCGCGGCCACGTTGCGCACGCGGATGCTGGGCACCCCGGCACCCGGGGCCATCGTGCCGTCGCTGGAGAAACTGACCGCCGAGCACCGCACTCCGCGGGCCTGAGCGTGGAGCCTTCGAGGAGGGCAACGTGCGCGTCCTGTTCGTGACAACCCCGACCAAGGCACCGGGGCACCACCGCGTCCCGCTGGCGTGGGCGCTCCGGGCCGCCGGGCACGAGGTCTGCCTCGCCGACCGGCCCAACCTCGTGGACGACATCACGCGTACCGGCCTCACCGCCGTCCCGATCGGGGAGGTCCTGGAGGCCGACGAGAACATCGCGGCCAGCGAGCGCCTGCGGGAGGGGGCGGGGATCGCCGCCGACGTTCCCGACCCCGAGGACCTGATGCGGATCGAGGAGACCCGCCCGGAGAAGCTCACCTACGACTTCATGCACGGCGTGCTCACCGTGATGACCACGACCGTCTTCCGGACCTTCAGCCCGCCGAGCACCATCGCGGAGCTCGTCGACTTCGCCCGCGACTGGCGGCCGGACCTGGTGCTCTGGGACCCGCTGGTCTTCGCCGGCGCGGTGGCGGCCAGGGCCTGCGGCGCCGCCCACGCCCGTCTGCTGTACGGTCTCGACATGGTCGCCCTGATGCGCGGGCGGTACCTGGAGGCGATGGGGCGGCGACCCCCGGAGTGGCGCGAGGACCCGCTGGAGGAGTGGCTGGCCCCGGCGCTGGAGCGGTACGGCTGCGCGTTCGGCGAGGACGTGGTCACGGGGCAGTGGACCATCGACCCGGTCCCGCCGTCGCAACAGCTCCCGACCGGCATCCGCTACGTCCCGATGCGGCACGTCCCGTACAACGGGCCGTCCGTCGTCCCGAAGTGGTTGCGCGAGCCGCCGGAGCGCCGGCGCGTGTGCCTCAGCCTGAGCCTTCCGCACCCGGAGGTGACGGGCGGGGACCGGGTGCCGGTCGACGCCCTGCTGGAGGCGCTCGACGGCCTCGACGTCGAGGTGGTGGCGCCGTCGACCCCCCTGCTGCGGAGCGCGACCCGGGAGCTGCCGGGCAACGTGCGGCTGGTCGACTCCGTGCCCCTGAACGAGCTGCTGCCGAGCTGCTCGGCCATCATCCACCAGTCGGACGTGTGGACGCTGCACACGGCGTTCGCGCACGGGATCCCGCAGCTCGTGCTCCCGGGGGAGCTGTGGGACATCCCGATGAGGGCGGCTCAGGTGCACGACGCCGGGATCGGGCTGGCGGTGCCGGACGTCGAGCACGCGACCGCCGCCGAGCTGCGCGGCATGCTGCTGCGCGTGCTGGAGGAGCCGTCGTTCGCGCGGAACGCGGCCCGGCTCCAGGCCGAGCTGATGGGCACGCCCGCCCCCAGTGACACGGTGCCGCGGTTGGAGAGGCTGACCGCCGAACACCGCCGCCGGACCGGCTGAGCCGAGCCCGGCGGCCGGACCGGGACGGCCGCTCTCCGGCGCACGGTGGTGCCGGAGAGCGGGGGAGGGGACGCCGCGATCAGGAGTCGCGGAGGCGGATGCCGTTCTCGAAGGTGCGGACGACCGTGGCGTAGACGCCGTGGCGCGGGATCAGGCCCTTGTCGACCTGCTCGACGCCCGTGTAGACGACCGCCCACAGCACGTTCTGGATCCAGTCGGCGCTGACCTCCGGATCGAACACCCCCTCGGCCTGGCCGCGCTCGATGAGGTCCGGCACCGGCGCGGTCGGCTTGGCGCCCTCCTCGTCCGACGCGGGTTTCTCGAACGCCTCCAGCACGCGTGGGTCCCCCCACAGGAACATCAGCCGGTCGGCGACGTCCAGCATGGCGGCGACCAGGCGGCGCATCGCCTCCGCCGGCGGCCCCTGGTCGAGGGCCGCCTCGTCGATCGACTGGCTGATCACCGTCAGAGAGTCCTCCACGACCGCGTTGATCAGCTCCTCCCGGTCGGAGAAGTAGCGGTGCAGCGTGCTGCGCCCGACCCCGGCGGCCTCGGCGATGTCGGCCAAGGTGGCGGAGCGGTTGCGGGCGAGCACGAAGGCGGCCGCCGCCAGGATCGCGCGGCGGGTGCGGCCACGCACCCCAGACTCGTTTCTCATGGGTGAAGTGTACATACAGGCCCCAGAGTGAGACATCGTCGCTATTATTGACACACTGATGTCCAACATTGATATTCTCAAGTCCTGAGGCGATGGAAAGAGGGGACTCCGTGACGACTTTCGCGATCGAGGCCGAGGGACTGCGCAAGCGGTACGGCGACACACACGCGCTGGCCGGGTTCAACCTGGCCGTGCCCGAGGGCACGGTGTGCGGGCTGCTCGGCCCCAACGGCGCGGGCAAGACGACGGCCGTGCGCATCCTGAGCACCCTGCTGCTGCCGGACGGCGGCGCCGCCCGCGTCGCCGGGTTCGACGTGGTGCGCGAGTCCGCGCAGGTCCGCTACCGGATCGGGCTGGCCGGCCAGCAGCCCGCGGTCGACGAGATCCTCACCGGCCGGGAGAATCTGCGGATGTGGGCGCGGCTGTACCGCCTCGGGCCGCGCGAGGCCCGGCAGCGCGCCGACGAGCTGCTGGAGCGGTTCGGGCTCACCGGCGCGGCCGACAAGCGGGCCAAGCACTACTCCGGGGGCATGCGCCGCCGGCTGGACCTCGCGGCGAGCTTCATCCTGGCGCCGCGGGTGCTGTTCCTCGACGAGCCCACGACCGGCCTGGATCCGCGCAGCCGCACCGAGGTCTGGAAGGCGGTGCGCGACCTGGTCGCGCAGGGCACCACGGTGCTGCTGACCACGCAGTACCTCGACGAGGCCGACCGGCTCGCCCACCAGATCGCGGTGCTCGACGCCGGGGCGGTGATCGCCGACGACACGCCCAGCCGGCTGAAGTCCATGATCGGCAACGACCAGATCGACGTGGTGGTGCGTGAGGCCGCCGACCTGCCCGCGGTCACGGAGATCATCGCCCGTGTCTCCGGCGTGCATCCCGAGATCGACCCCGACGCCGCCCGCGTCACCGCCCCCGTCAAGGACCCGCTGGAGGCCCTGACCGCGACGGCGCGCGAACTGCGCGAGGCGGGACTGGCCGTGGAGGACCTCGCGCTGCGCCGCCCCACGCTCGACGAGGTGTTCCTCAGCCTGACCGGCCGCGCCACCGGCGACGACGGCCGGGAAGCGGCATGAGCGGCCCCCGGCCCGGAGCGGCGGTGCCCCGGGTTCCCGCGCAGTCACCCGTCCCCCGAGAAGAGGCCCGAGAAGAGGATGGTGCGCCCGTGAGCACGTCCATCGCCCCGGTGATGCCCCGCACCCCCGTCGAGCGGCTGCGCTGGGCGTTCTCCGACGCCCGGATCGTGGCCGGGCGCGAGCTGATCCACTGGGTGCGCAACCCGGTCGTGATCCTCAACACCCTGCTGTTCCCGCTGGTCATGGTGATGCTGTTCGGCTACGTCTTCGGCAGCGCGATGACGGTGGCCGGCGGCGGCGACTACCGCGAGTTCCTCATGCCCGGCATGTTCGGGCAGACGATGGTGTTCGGCGTGATCTCGACCGTGTACGCCGTCTCGCTCAACGCCGCCCGCGGGGTCACCGACCGCTTCAGGTCGATGCCGACGTCCTCCTTCGGCGTGCTGATGGGACGCGCCGTCGCCGACATGCTCACCTCCACGCTCGACCTGGTGATCCTGGTGCTGTGCGGCTTCCTGGTCGGCTGGCGCGTGCGCAACGGGATCGGCCCGGCCCTGGCGGCGGTCGGGCTGCTGCTGCTCCTGCGGTTCGCGCTGATCTGGGTGGGGATCTGCATGGGGCTCAGGCTCACGCCGGAGGGGGCGGGGGCGGCGTGGATGCCGCTGTTCCCGCTGACGCTGCTGGCCAACACCTTCGTTTCGCCCCAGCTGATGCCCGGCTGGTTGCAGGTCGTCGCCGAGTGGAACCCGCTGTCGGCGGTCGTGCTGGCGTGCCGCGAACTGTTCGGCAACCCGGGGCTGGCCGGCCAGTCGTGGCCGGCCCAGCACGCGCTGGAGCTCGCGATCGCCTGGCCCCTGCTGATCATCGTGATCTTCCTCCCGCTGTCGGTCCGCCGCTACCGCCGCCTCAACCGCTGAGATTCCCGCGGGGGTGGCCGCGCGCCGGCCGGACCGCCATGCCCTGCCGGAGCCCCCGTGCTCCGGCCGAGCCGTCAAACCCCGCCGGAGCCCTCGTGCTCCAGCGGGGTTTCGCGGCTGCTTCGAGAACCGCTGAAGGGCGGCCCTCGCCCCCGTCTCCAGCGAGGGTCCAAAGCGGCTCAAGAGCCGGCGCCCACCATCGGATCGGTCAGCCCACGTCAGAACCCCGCGGAGCCGTACCGGCGACCGGTGCGGAGTTCCCACGAGTCCGAGGAAGATTTCATGTGTCGTGTCTGCGGCGGTACCGTCCACGAATTCTTCGACTTCGGGCGTCAGCCCCTCTCTGATGCGTTCCTCGACCCGCAGGGCGTCGAGCACGAGTTCTTCTTCCGGCTCGCCGTGGGCATCTGCGAGTCCTGCACGATGACGCAGCTCATCGACGAGGTGGCCCGGGACCGCATGTTCCACGAGGCGTACCCGTACCACTCGTCCGGATCGGTCCGGATGCGCAGGCACTTCGAGGACACCGCCCAGCGGCTCCTGGACACCCACCTGACCGGCCCGGACCCGTTCATCGTCGAGGTGGGGTGCAACGACGGCGTCATGCTCAAGACGGTCAGCAAGGCGGGCGTCCGGCACCTGGGCGTGGAACCCTCCGGCGGGGTGGCCGAGCTGGCCCGGGCACAGGGGGTCCGGGTGCGCGTCGACTTCTTCGAGGAGTCCGTGGCCGCCGACATCGTCGCCCGGGACGGCACGGCCGACGTCATCTACGCGGCCAACACGATGTGCCACATCCCCTACATCGGCTCGATCTTCCGTGGCGTGGACGCGCTGCTGGCGCCGGACGGGGTGCTCGTGTTCGAGGATCCGTACCTGGGCGACATCCTCCAGCGCAACACCTTCGACCAGATCTACGACGAGCACTTCTTCTTCTTCACCGTCCGCTCCGTGCAGAACGCGGCGGCCCGGTTCGGGTTCGAGCTGGTCGACGTCGAGCGGCTGCCGGTCCACGGCGGTGAGCTGCGCTACACGATCGCGCGGGCCGGCCGGCGCGAGCCCACCCCGGTGGTGGCGGAGATGGTCGCCGACGAACGGAACCGGGGCCTGGCCGCTCCCTCGGACTTCGCCGACTTCGCGGCGAGCGTGAACCGCATCCGCGACGACCTCATGAACCTGCTGCGCGGCCTGCGGGCCGAGGGGAAGCGGGTCGTGGGCTACGGCGCGACGGCCAAGAGCGCGACGGTGACGAACTTCTGCGGGATCGGCCCCGACCTGGTCTCGTTCGTGTGCGACGCGACCCCGGCCAAGAACGGCAGGCTGATGCCCGGATCCCACATACCGGTGCGGTCGCCCGAGGCGCTGGCCGATCCCTACCCCGACTACGCCGTGCTGTTCGCCTGGAACCACGCCGAAGAGATCATGGAGAAGGAACGCGCCTTCCGCGAGGCGGGCGGCCGGTGGATCCTCTATGTGCCCGAGGTTCACGTCGTCTGAGGCGGCGACCCGGATTCCCGCAGGCAGTCTCACGATCCGAAGGACACGATATGCAGTTGCGGAAGCTCGCCGTCGAAGGCGCATTCGAGTTCCGGCCGCAGATCTTCACCGACGACCGGGGGATCTTCGTGTCCCCGTTCCAGGAGACGGCGCTCCGCGAGGCGCTGGGGCACGGGCTCTTCCCGGTGGCGCAGACCAACCACAGCAGATCCCGGCGCGGCGTGGTGCGCGGCGCCCACTTCACGCTCACCCCGCCCGGCGTCGCCAAGTACGTGTACTGCGCGCGGGGCAGGGCGCTCGACATCGTCATCGACATCAGGGCCGGCTCGCCGACCTTCGGGCGCTCCGACTCCGCCGTGCTGGACACGGAGGAGTTCCGCGCGATGTACTTCCCGGTCGGTGTGGCGCACGCCTTCGTCGCCCTGGAGGACGACACGGTGATGTCCTACATGCTGTCCGGCGAGTACGTGAAGGAGAACGAGCTCGCCGTCTCCGTGCTGGACCCCGCCCTCGAACTGCCCATCCCCCGGGACATCGAGCCGATCATGTCCGAACGGGACCGGGACGCGCCCACGCTGGCCAAGATGGAGGTGGAGGGCACGCTTCCCGACTACGCCGAGTGCCTGCGGATCGAGCGCGCGCTCTACACCCCGGCCTGACGTCCGGGGCCCTCGCGCAGGGATTGCGGCCGCTCGGCCATCCGTCGAGGGCCTCGCGAGCGGGGTCTGGCAGCCTCGCCTTTCCGCCACGTCGTGGCGCCGCGTTCCGGTGGGATCCGAGGTGATGCACGTGCGAGTCCTGATCATGGCCCTCCCCGTCAAAGCCCACGTCTATCCGCACGTCCCGCTGGCGTGGGCGCTGCGGTCGGCGGGTCATGAGGTGTGCGTCGCGAGCCAGCCCGACCTCGTGGACGAGATCGCCGAGACCGGTCTCGCCGTGGTGCCGGTCGGCGAGGCGCTCAACCTGGAGGACGCCATCAACACCATGCCCATGGAGTCGGACAAGAGGCTGAACCCGTGGGATCTGATGCGGATGGAGGAGTTCTCCCACGACGGTCTCGACGACGACTTCGTGCACGGCGTGTCCCTCGTGATGACGACCCTGGGGTTCCCGCCCGTCTCCTACGGCGGCCTGGTGGACGACCTCGTGGACTTCGCCCGCGTCTGGCGTCCCGACCTGGTGATCTGGGACATGCTCGTGTTCGCCGGCCCGGTGGCGGCCAAGGCGTGCGGCGCGGCCCACGCCCGGATGGTGTTCGGGCTGGACCTGATCGGGAGGATGCGGGAGAAACACCGGGAGGTCATGGCGCGCAGGCCGGCGGAGCTGCGCGAGGACCCCATGCGGGAGTGGCTGGAGCCGGAGCTGGCGCGTTTCGGCTGCGCGTTCACCGAGGACGTGGTCGTCGGCCAGTGGACGATCGACCCCGTCCCGCCGTCGATGCGGCTGCCGACCGGGCTGCACCACGTGCCGATCCGCCACGTGCCGTACAGCGGGGGCACGACGATTCCCGCGTGGCTGCGGGAGCGGCCGCGGAAGCGCCGCGTGTGCCTCACCCTGGGGCTGTCCCGCCGGGAGCTGGCCGGCCGCGAGCGGGCCGTCGTCTCCGAGCTGCTGGAGGCCGTGGCCGACCTCGACGTCGAGGTGGTGGCCACCCTGAACGCCGCCCAGCTCGCCGCCGTGTCCGAGGTGCCGGACAACGTCAGGACCGTGGACTTCGCGCCGCTGCACGAACTCCTCCCCACCTGCGCGGCGAGCATCCACCAGGGCGGCTTCGGCACGATGCAGACCGTGCTCGCCCACGGCGTGCCGCAGATCGTCCTGCCCAGCGGGCTGTGGGACACGACGCTCAAGGCCCGCCTGGTACGGGACGCCGGGGCGGGCCTGTACGCGGAGCCCGACCGGCTCACGGCGGCCGGGCTGAGGGAGATGCTGGTCCGGGTGCTCGACGAGCCCTCGTTCGCCGCGGGCGCGGACCGGTTGCGCGCCGAGATCCGGGACATGCCGTCCCCGAGCGAGGTCGTGCCGGTGCTCCGGAAGCTGACCGCCGAGCACCGCGCGTACGGCACGGCGTGATCGGCGGGGACGTTCCCGCCGCCCCGCTTCAGTCCTGATCGAGGGAGGCTAGAGGAGCCGCCCGTAGCGTGGGCCGCATGGTGGACGGCTCGATGGGCAAGGCACTGGCGACCGGGATGTCGGACAGCGAACTGAGCTACCTGCTGCTCCTGATGCACGGGATGCAGTGGATCATGGGGGTGAAGGGCGACCCCTACGCGCTGCTGCTCCGCGCGGCGAGCGACGACCCGCACGACCTCGGGCGGCGGATGCGCTCCCGGGGCCCCCTGTACCGCAGCCACGCAGCGACGTGGGTCACCGCGCACCACGAGCCCGCCGCCGCCGCGCTGCGGGACCCGCGCATGAGCCCGGAGTACGCGGCTCCGCTCGAACCGGACGACCTGCGGGCCGAGGAGGAGCGGATCCTCCCGTACGAGCTGCCGAGACTGGAGCAGCTCCTCCCGCTCGGCCAGGTCTCCCTCACCCCGGACCGGCCCGGATACGAGCGGCTGCGCCGGCTGACCGGGTCCGTACTCGACGACGCGGCCCTCGACCGGGTCCACGGGCGCACGGCGGACCTCTGCGCGGACCGGCTCCGCGCGCTCGACGGCGGCTTCGACCTGCGGGAGGACGTCGCCCGCCCGGTGGCCACGGCCGCGATCCGCGAGCTGCTGGGCCTGCCCGCGTCCCACGGCGAACGTTTCGGCGAGCTCTGCTCGGGCACGGCCGGCGCCCTCGACGCCACCCTGTGCCCGCCCCGGCTCGCGACGGCCCGCCGGCTCGCCGAGGCGATCACCGGGATGCGGGAGCTGCTCGACGGGCTGGTCCGCTCGGGCCGCGGCGGCGCGGCCGGTGGCCTGGCCGGCGAGCTGGCGGGTGCGGCCGCCCGGGTGGGGGCGACGGAGGACGACGCGGCCGCCGCGTGTGCGTCGCTCGCCGTCGCCGGCGTCGAGACGACGGCGAATCTGATCTGCGACGCCATGTCCGCCCTGCTCGACCACCCGGAGGAATGGGCGCTGCTGCGGGACGACCCCGCGCGGGCCCCCGCGGCGATCGAGGAGACGACGCGGTACGCGCCGCCCGTGCGCCTGCACCGGCTCTTCGCCCACGAGGACGTCGAACTGGGCGGGCAGACGGTGCGGACCGGCGACGAACTGGTCGTCGCGGCCGAGGCGGCCGGCCGCGACCCGGCCGTGTACGACGACCCGGACCGCTTCAGCCTGGACAGACGGGCCGGCGCGGACGGGCCCGCGCTGCCCGACGGGCCGCTGACCGGGCCGGCCGGTCCCCTGGCGCGGCGGCTGGCCGCCGCCGCGGTGAGCACGATCGCGGCCGAGCTGCCGCGGATCCGCCGGACCGGCCCCGTGATCCGCCGCCCGCGCTCCCCGGTGACGCGCGGGGTGCTGCGGTTCCCGGCCGCCGCGCGATGACGCGCGGCCCGAGGGGGTCTCGTAACCGGCTCAACGATCGCTGGACGGCCCGTCCCGCCGCCCCGCCGGGGGAGGCCTCGGCCACCACCGGTTCTCTGCCGGGCGTGAGTACGTTGAGCGAAATGATCCAGCGCCGTTCCCGGAGTGCGAGATGATCAATGTTTTCCAGCCGAGCCTCGGCGAAGAGGAACTCGAAGCGATACGCGAGGTGTTCTCCCGCAACTGGTTGGGATACGGCCCGCGCACCCAGACGTTCGAGACGGAGTTCGCCGCGCATCTCAAGGTGGATCGCGAAGGCGTGCTCTTCATCAACTCGTGCACCTCGGGCCTGTTCATGGCGATGGAGCTGCTGGAGCTCGGGCCCGCGGACGACGTGGTGCTGCCCTCGGTGAACTTCGTGGCCAACGCCAACGCCGTCGCGGTCACCGGCGCCCAGCCGGTCTTCTGCGACGTCGACCCCCACACGCTCAACCCGACGGTCGCCGACGTCGAACGCGCGCTGACCCCGCGCACGAAGGCGGTGGTCGTGCTGCACTACGGCGGCCATCCCGGCGAGATCGCGGGCATCGCGGCGCTGTGCCGGGACCGCGGTGTGGCACTGGTCGAGGACGCCGCCTGCTCCATCGCCTCCAGCGTGGACGGCACGATGTGCGGGACGTTCGGCGACATCGGGGTGTGGAGCCTCGACGCCCGGAAGATCATCACCACCGGCGACGGCGGCGTGATCCGCGTCCGGGACCCCGAGCTGGCGCGCCGGGCCCACCGGCTGGCCTACCACGGCATGGTGGACCGCAGCTCCTTCACCGCGATGGCCGACATGCGGCGGCGCTGGTGGGAGCTGGCGGTCCAGGAGATCGGCCGCCGCACCATCGGCAACGACATCACGGCCGCGATCGGCAGCGTGCAGCTCCGCCGGCTCGACGGCTTCGTGGCGCGGCGGCGCGCGATCGCCGGGACCTACGACCGGATGCTGGCCGGCGTCGAGGGCATCCGGCTGCCGCCGCCCCTGCCCGCCGGGCACGTCGGCTCCCACTACTTCTACTGGGTGCAGCTCGACGCGGCCATCCGCGACCAGGTGGCCGAGGACCTGCTGGAACGCGGCATCTACACCACGTTCCGCTACCCGCCCCTGCACAGGACTCCGCTCTACCGGGCCGACCGCCACCTGCCCCACACGGACGAGGCCGCCGAGACCACCCTCCTGCTCCCCGTCCACCAGGGACTCACCGACGAGGACGTCGAGACGGTGGTCGGCGAACTCCTCAAGGCCGTCGAGAACCGGAGCGGCCGCGCCGCCGCGAACGGCGGCGGGGGGACGCGGTGACGGGCCGGGGCCGTGTTCGACCGTGACCTCGCCGAGGTGTACGACCTGGTGTACCGGGAGCGGGGCCAGGACTTCCACGGCGAGGCGGAGCTGGTGACCCGGCTCGTCCGGGACCGCAGCCCGCGCGCCGGTTCGCTGCTCGACGTGGGCTGCGGCACGGGGGAACACCTCAGGGCGTTGCGCGCGTCGTTCCCCCACGTCGAGGGGCTCGACCGGTCCGAGCCGATGATCGCGGTCGCCCGGGCCAAACTGCCCGGCGTCGACATCCACACCGGCGACATGTGCGACTTCGACCTCGGGCGGACCTTCGACGCGGTGATCTCCCTGTCGGCCGCCGTCGCGTACCTCCCGTCCGCGCGGGACATGCGGGCCGCCGTCGCGCGCATGGCGGCCCATCTCGCGCCGGGCGGCGTCCTGCTCGTCGAACCGTGGTACTTCCCCGAGACCTACCTGGAGGGGCACATCGCCGGCGACGTCCTGCGCGGGAACGGGCGCACCGTGTCGCGGGTCTCGCGGGCCGAGCGGCACGGCGAGGCCGTCCGGGTCGACAGCCACTACGTGGTCGCGGACCGGCGGGGCATCAGGCACTTCACCGAGACGCAGGTCTTCGGGCTGTGGCCCCGGGAACAGTACGGCCGGGCGCTCCTGGACGCGGGCTGCTCCGCCGAGTACATCGAGGGGGTGCAGTCGCGGCGCGGCCTCTTCGTCGGGCGGCGACAGCGGTGAGCGGTCAGTCGCGGCGCGGCCTCTTCGTCGGGCGGCGACAGCGGTGAGCGGTCAGCCGTCGAGCTGCGGCTCCTCGTGCGGGCGGCCCTTGAGCGCGTGGAAGCCGGGCGTGCCGGCCACCAGCAGCGTGCCGTCCCACAACCGGCCGGCCTGCTCGCCCCGGGGGACGCGGGAGATGACGGGGCCGAAGAAGGCCACCCGCCCGCCGTGGGCGCCGGTGACGGCCACCACCGGGGTGCCGCCCTGCCCGCCGATCGCGGCCATGCCCTCGTCGTGCGAGGCGCGCAGCACGTCGTCGTGGTCCGTCGTCTGCCCGGCCTCGGCCAGCTCCGGCGGCAGGTCGGCGGCGGCCAGCGCGTCGTGCAACGGGGCGAGCCACTCGTCGGCGCCGCGGTCGCGCCCGTGCGTCCACATCGCGGTGTAGAGCCTGCCGAGCCTCTCGGAGCCGTACTCCTGCTGGACGGCGGCGCAGATGCGCGCGGGCACCCACAGATAGCCCTCGGGGTCGCCCTCCGGATCGTCGTCCCGGCCCTCGTTGAGCACCGACAGGCTCATCACGCGCCAGCGCACCTCGACCGGCCGGACCTTCGTCACCTCCACCATCCACCGGGACGTGACCCAGGTGTACGGGCAGGAGGGATCGAACCAGAAGTCCGCGATCGTCTTGTCCGTCATCGTCTGATGTGCTCCTGATCCCGACTCGGACCGGTCCGCGGGAGCGCACCGTCCGATCCCCGCGGAATGGACGGTGACAAGCCTAGTCCCGGCCTCGCGTACCCGTCTTGAACATCTGCCACGGCCCGTCCGGTGACCTCGCGGCCGTCCGGTGACCTCGCGGCCGTTCGGTGGCCTCGCGGCCCGTCCGGCGCCCCCGCGGCCCCTGACCGCCGGCGTGGCCGTGGCGATTGCCCGGTTCAACGACTACGTAGTTCAGGGGACTACGTAGTTCAACGGATGTTGCCCGTCGTCGGCCGTTCCATGCTGTTGCCGTTCCCGGGCCGGAGCCGGTGCCGCGGTCGGGGAGCCCCCACGCTGCCTGATCACTCAGTGAGGAATCGTCATGCTCCATGCCGGTCCTGTCGACGCGCAGTCACCCGCTTCAGCGGTTCTCTCCCATGACGGGACGGCGGCACTGGCGTCCGGCTGGTGGGCGGCGGGCCTCACGCTGGCCGAGCGGCTCCGCCTGTCCGGACAGCCCGCGCGCCCACGGGAGGACGAACGCCTGGAGCGGGCGCAGCGCAGGCTGGAGCGCTGGAGGAACTCCCACGGGTTGGCGGAGAACGACCGGTTCGCCGCACTCCTGGCGGAGCGCGGACTGGACGCCGACGGGTTGCGCGCGCTGCTCGCGGAGGATCCGAGGGACCTCGCCGACCGGGCGGCCGAGACGGTGACCCGCCCGGACTGGGCCGCGACGGTCGAGGCGGTGCTGCGCACGATGCCCGCCGCGGAGCAGGTCCCGCCACCGGACGGGGAGCTGACCTGGCAGGCCGGTTTCGCGGCGGTCGTCGCGCCGTTCGTGCGCTTCACCGTGGACAGGTTCGCCGCCGCCGTACGCGCCGACGGGCTGGACGACCTGATCGACCTGCCCGCGCTCGGCCACCGGCTGGCGAACCAGCTGGGTGGGCATCTGACCGAGCTGGTCTCCCGCACGCTGGTCCTGGAACTGAACGTGCTGCGCGTCACCGGCCGGCTCC
The DNA here is from genome assembly GCF_039534445.1 of Streptosporangium fragile. Taxonomy (NCBI): domain Bacteria; kingdom Bacillati; phylum Actinomycetota; class Actinomycetes; order Streptosporangiales; family Streptosporangiaceae; genus Streptosporangium; species Streptosporangium fragile. The sequence continues at coordinate 38,936 of NZ_BAAAVI010000063.1, forward strand.
ACGGTGACACGCCGCAGGAGCGCTTCCGGTCCTTCGTCGAGCACTTCTCCACCCGAGACGGGCTGACCGCGCTGATGGCCGAGTACGTGGTCCTGGCACGGCTGATCGCCCAGGTGTGCGACCGGGCGGCCGAGACGCACCGCGAACTGCTGGCCCGGCTGGCCGAGGACCGTGCCGAGCTCGTCGCCTCGGTCTTCGGCGGCGAGGATCCCGGTCGCCTGGTGGAGGTGAACATGGGCGGCAACGTCGGCGACGCCCACCAGGGGGGCCGGTCGGTGGGGCTGCTGCGGTTCGCCGACGGCAGGCGCCTGGTGTACAAGCCCCGGCCGCTGTCGATCCACACGCACGCCAACGACATGGTCCGCTGGCTGGACGAGCGCCTGCCCGGCTACGACCTGCGCACCCTCGCGGTCGTCGACCGCGACCGGTACGGCTGGGTGGAGTTCGCCGCCTACGACCCGGAGGCCGACATCCACGGCATCCGCCGCTTCTACCGCCGCCAGGGCGCCCTGATGGCGCTGCTGTACGCGCTCGACGGGGTCGACTTCCACTACGAGAACCTCATCGCCGGCGGCGACCAGCCGATTCTGATCGACCTTGAGGCGATCTTCCACCCGGAGGTCCCGCGTCCGTCCGGCGTGGACTGGGTGGACGAGGACCCGGCCGGCGTCGCGCTGGCGGGATCCGTCTCCCGCATCGGGCTGCTGCCCGTCGTGGTCTGGAGCGACGACGGCGAGGCCCTCGACATGGGCGGGGTCGGAGCGGACGCCGGGCAGACGATGCCGTTCAAGGTCGTCGACTGGGCCCGCGCCGGGACCGACGAGATGCGCCTGGTCCGTCGGCAGGCCGCCTTCCCCGGCAGCCAGAACCGCCTCAGCGTCGACGGCCGGATGGTGAACCCCGCCCACTTCGCCGATGAGCTGATCACCGGTTTCCGGGCCGCGTACGAGGCCATCGCCGCCGACCGCGCCGGACTGGTGGAGCCCGGCGGCCTGCTGGAGCGCTTCGCCGACGACGAGATCCGCGTGGTGATGAGGGCCACCCGGATCTACGGGACGCTGCTGGTGGAGTCCACCCATCCGGACGTGTTGCGCGACGCCCTCGACCGCGACCAGGTCTTCGACCTGCTCTGGGTGCTCGCCGAGAACGACCCGGTCCGCCGTCGGCTGGTGGGCCTGGAGCAGGAGGAGATGTGGGGCGGGGACATCCCCATGTTCACCACCCGGCCGGCGACCCGGGACGTGTGGAACGGGCGTGGGGTCCGGATACCCGGTGTGCTGGACCGCGAGAGCCTGACCCACGTGATCGGGAAGATCGGCGCGATGGGGGAGCGTGACCTGGCCCGGCAGGAATGGATCATCAAGGCGTCGATGGCGACCCGCCCGGACCAGGCGGCGGTCGTCGCCGGTCACGACGGGTCGCAGGCGACTCCCGCTCCTCCGGCGTCCGCCGGGGCGCCGGTGTCCGCCTCGGCGCCCGACCCGGAGCGGGTGGTCGCCGCGGTGCGGAAGATCGCCGACCGGCTGGTCGACACCGCGCTGACCGGCGGCTCGCGGGTGAACTGGCTGGGCATGGAACTGCTGCAGGAGACGAAGTGGGTGGTCAACCCGCTGCGGATGGACCTTTACAACGGCATACCCGGGGTCGCTCTCTTCCTCGCCCGAGCCGCGTCCATCACCGGTGAGGAGCGTTACGCCGACACGGCCCGCCGTTCCCTGGCGCCGTTGCCACGGATCCTCGACGCCCTGGAGACGGCGCCGCCCGGCGGCCCCACCGCGTGCGGGCCCTTCCACGGGTACGGCGGCCTGGCGTACGCGCTGACGTATCTGGCGCGTGACCTGGACGATCCCGGCCTGCTCGACATGATCGAACCGCTCCTCGCCTCGGCGACCGCGTCGATCCCGCAGGACGAGACGCTCGACGTCGTCGGCGGTGCCGCGGGCGCCGTCGGCGTGCTGCTGGCCGTCCACGAGGCGACGGGGCTGCCCCTCGCCCGGCAGGCGGTCGACGCGTGCGCGGACCGCCTGGTCGAGACCGCCCGGCCGCAGCCGCAGGGCGTCGCCTGGAAGGTGGGGATACCGGCCCTCCGTCCCCTGACGGGTTTCTCCCACGGCGCCGCCGGCATCGGCTGGGCGCTGGCGCGCGCGGCGGCGGTGTCCGGGGACGCCGGGGCACGGGCGCGGTACGCCGAGACCGCCCGCGCCGCCTTCGCCTACGAACGCGGCCTGTTCGACGCGCGCATCGGCAACTGGCCCGACTACCGGGACCTGCCGGGAGCGCCCTCCGGTGACGACGAGGCACCCGCCCACATGCAGGCGTGGTGCCACGGCTCGCCCGGAATCGGGCTGGCCCGCGCCGACCTGCTGCGCCGGGGCACCGCCGACGATCACGCCTCCTGGGCCGGGGAACTGGCGGCCGACCTCGACCTCGCGCTGGGATCGTTCACGGCCACCCGGCCCACCCAGCTCGGGCACAGCCTCTGCCACGGCGAGCTCGGCAACCTCGAACTGCTCACCACCGCGATCGCCGCGGGCCGTACGGACCTGACCCGGGAGCGTGACCTTCGCCTGGGCCTGGTGCTGGACCAGCTCGTCGCCGGTCCACGCTGCGGCACCCCGGCCGGTGTCCCCACTCCCGGGCTGATGAGCGGGCTGGCCGGCATCGGGTACGGCCTGCTGCGCCACGCCTTCCCGGAGCGGGTGCCGTCGGTGCTGCTCCTCGAACCGCCCCGCGGCTGATCCGCCCGCAGACGACCCGTACCGGACGCGGCGTGGCCCGCCGGAGCGCGCAGCCCACCGGTCGATCCGGTCGCCCGCCCAGCCCGCGGCCGCCCGGTCCCTCAGGTGATTCGCCCACCCCGCCCGCCGTTTCCGCATCCCGCCTTCCCGCCTTCCCGCCGCGAGGAGAAGCCGTGCGCCGCCGTGTTCCCGTCCGCCTCCAGATGACCGGTACCGAGTGCGGGGCGGCGTGCCTCGCCATGGTGCTCAGCCACCACGGCCGGGACACGTCCGTCTCCGAATGCCGGGAGTTGCTCGGGCCGGGACGCGACGGCGTCTCACCGGTCGGTATCGTCGCCGCGGCCCGGCGGAACGGGATGCGGGCCATCGCGGAGCGTGTCGGGGACCCGCTGGCGGCGCCGCTCACGCACCCCGTCATCGTCCACTGGGGCAAGAACCACTACGTCGTGCTGGAACGGGCCGGACGGGACCGGGTGCACGTCGTCGACCCCGCCAGGGGCAGGCGCGTCCTGTCCCGCGAGGAGTTCGCGGGGGAGTACAGCGGAGTGCTGATCGACCTCTCGCCCGATGAGGGGTTCGTCCGGCGCCGCACCCCGCTGCGGCAGAACGTGCTCCTGCGGTACCTGCGCGAGTTCGTCGGCGTGGCGGGCGGGCGCCGCATCCTCCTCGGCATCCTGCTCCTGGCCGGCGCCCTGCAGGCGCTCGGGCTGGCGCTGCCCCTGGCGACCCAGACGGTCGTCGACCACCTGATCCCCGACGGACGCCACGACCTGCTCGGGGTGCTCGGCGCCGCGGTCATCGGGCTCACCGTCATGCAGGGAGCGCTGACGTTGCTCCGGTCCCGGATGCTGCTCAGGCTCCGGGCGCTGGCGGACGAGCAGCTGGTCGGGCGGTTCGTCACCCACCTGCTCCGGTTGCCGCTCGACTTCTTCCTCCAGCGCAGCAGGGGGGACCTGCTGATGCGGCTCGGCAGCGTGTCGGCCGGCCGCGAGACGGTCACCCAGCACGCGCTGACCCTGTGCCTGGACACGATCATGCTGTCCGGGTACGTCACGGCCCTGGCCTTCCTCAGCCCGTGGTACATGCTGATCGTCGCCGTGCTCGCGGCCATGCAGGTCGGCCTGATGCTCAGCTCCTACCGCCGGGTCAACGTACTCTCCCAGCGGGAGCTGACCGCCCGCGCCGAGGAGCAGAACTACCTGGTCGAGGCGCTCCAGGCGGTGCTCCCGGTCAAGGCCAACGGCGTGGAGGGACAGGCGCGGCGCCGCTGGCGCGACCTGTTCGACGCCTACCAGGCGGCCATGCTGCGCCGCGGCCGGGCCGTCTCCTGGTTCGAGGGCGGCCAGGCGGCCCTCTCCTTGCTCGCGCCGCTCGCGCTGCTGTGGTGCGGGGTGTGGCTGGTGCTCGGCGGCCAGATGTCGCTGGGCTCCATGCTCGCGGCGAACACGCTGGCCATGTCCGTGCTCTCGCCTCTGATGGGCTTCGTGGGCATCGTCCAGCTGCTCTCCATGCTGCGCGGCCAGATCGAGCGCATCTACGACGTGCTCGACTCGGCCCCCGAACCCAGCGGCGACCGGGTGCTCGACGGCCGGCTGCCCGTCTCCGTGCGGGCCCGCGACATCACCTTCCGGTACGCGCCGGAGACGCCGCCGGTGCTGCGCGACGTCTCCCTCGACGTGCCCGCCGGGGCCAAGCTCGGCATCGTCGGGCGCACGGGCTCGGGCAAGAGCACGCTGGCGCTGCTGGTGCTCGGCCTGCTGCGGGCCGAGACGGGAACGGTCATGCACGACGGTGTGGCCATCGAGGAGCTCGACCTCGCCGAACTGCGCCAGGGATGCGGTGCCGTGCTCCAGGAGCTGTCCCTGTTCAACGGCACGATCCGCGACAACATCACGCTCGGCAGCCCGGACGCCACGGAGGACGACGTCGTCGAGGCCGCCACCATGGCCGGGCTGCACCAGGACGTGCTCAGGCTGCCCATGGGCTACCGGACCAGGGTCGGGGAAGGCGGGGCCTCCCTCTCGGCCGGGCAACGCCAGCGGGTGGCACTGGCCCGCGCGCTGGTCCACCGGCCCCGGCTGCTCATCCTGGACGAGGCGACGAGCCATCTCGACCCCGAGACCGAGCGGCGCGTCGACGCGGCGCTGTCGGCGCTGCGGGTGACCAGGATCGTCATCTCGCACCGGCTCAGCGCCGTGCTGAACGCCCACGAGATCGTGGTCATGGAGCAGGGCCGGATCGTGGCGCGCGGTGACCACAACGAGCTGGTCAACCGGCCCGGCCCCTACCGAGAGCTGTTCGGCCAGGCGATGGCGCCCGAACCGGCGCTGCCCGTCGCCCCGGCGCTGCCCGTCGGCCCGGCTCTCCCTTGACGGCGCGGCGTCCCCGCCGCGCGCAGTGGAAACACCCCCCAGGAGGAAATCCGTCATGTCGATCGAGAACAACCACGAACTGGCCAGGGCCTGGAAGGACCCCGACTTCCGCCGGGACGGCGTGTCCCACCCCTCCGGCGAGATGAGCTTCGACCTGGCGACCCTGGCCGGAGGAGCCGACTTCACCTCCGTGCCGTGCGCCATCCCCATCGTCACCGAGGCGATCAGTTGCTGGCCGGCCTGCCAGAGCTCGGCCTGGGCGGGCACCTGCATGGCCCCGGGGACCATCGGCTGCTGCAAGCCGCCCACCCAGGTCCCCGACACCATTTTCCACCCCGTCAACCCCTGACCGTCTCCGGTCCCGGCCGGCCTCCCACCGGGACCGGTGGGAGAGCGCGGCGGCTTCAACGACCATGGAAGGGAACAGTCATGTCCAACGATGAGATCGTCCGTCTCTGGAAGGATCCGGCCGGCCGGGCCGCCTCCGCCGACGACGTGGCCCACCCCGCCGGCTCCATCGACCTGGGGCTGGAGAAGGTCGCGGGTGGCGACCTCGTGCTGAGCACCGAGAAGCTGGCGAGCCTCGGCTGCTGCAACGGCCTCACCAGCTACGTGGGGTGCTGGGAGTGGACGGGTCACACCACCTGCTGGGCCATCACACTCGGCTGCGCGTGACGCGCCGGATCTCGCCCGGCGGGATCCGGCGATCGCTTTCCGGGCCGCACGCGGAGACCGTCCGCCGGAAGGCGGCGGTGCGGGCCGGTCCCGCCCGGTGACAGGGCCGGTCCGGCCGGGTGACAGGGCCGGATCAGCCGGGTGACAGGGCCCGGACCGGCCCGGTCCGCCTGCCCGGTGGCGCGGTGCCCGCCCGGCCCCGGCTGATGATCGCTCCGATGGCGGCTTGCGGGTGGACCGTGTGGCGGCGGCCGGGTGTCGCCACACGGTCCGGCCGGGGCACGTTCACGCCAGGGCCTCGGACATCCGGTACGCCAGCGCGGTCCTCGTGTTCACGCCGAGTTTCCGGAACACCCGGGCGAGGTGGGTCTCCACCGTCCGGGGGCTGAGGAAGAGCCGCTCCGCGATCTGCCGGTTCGTCAGCCCCTCCGCGGCGAGCCCGGCGATCTCCTGTTCCCGGCCGGACAGCTCCGCCGCCCGCCCGGGACCGCGGGTCCTCCGGGCACCGGCCCGGCGCTGTTCGCGTCCGGCCTGGTGCGCCAGCCAGGGGGCGCCGCACCGGGAGAACAGCTCCCTGGCACCGCCGAGCTGGCGTTGCGCGGCGTGGGTGTCGCCGAGTCTCGCGGTGAGGTCGGCGAGGATCATCCGCGCCAGGCCCTCGCCGATCGGGAGCGTCTCCGCGGCGAAGCAGTCCACCGCGTACCGTGCCGCGGCCGCCGCGACCGAGTGATCACCGCGAGCCCGCGCGATGACCGCCCTGGCCATGGCCACGGAGCCCAGCTGGGCCCGGGGCGCTCCCCGCTCCGCGACCGCCGCCGCCCGCACGTACCACTCCCAGCCGCCGTCCAGGTCACCGCAGGCGACCTCGGCCTGCGAGCGCAGCGCGTACACCGAGGGGGCGTAGGGGCCCAGCCCTTCCGGGCCGGAGCCGAGCCGCGCCGCCAGCAGCTCCCGGCACCCGGCCGGGTCACCGGCGAGGAGGCGCACCTCCGCCACAGTGTGGTCGGCGATGTTCCGCCACCACACCGAGCGCAGGCCGTGCCGATCACGCGGGGCCGTCGCCGGTGCGAGGGCCACGGCGGGGCCCTCCCGCCACAGCAGCGGCCGGGACTTGACCGCCCGGACGAAGGCACGCGTCTCCGCGCTGTCGAGGCGCCGGGCGGCCTCCTCCCCGTCCTCGGCGTCGGTCAGCGCCTGGAGCGTCAGGCCGAGCCGGGCGTGCACGACGGACCGGACCGCGTAGAGCTGCGGCACCACGTCGTCGTGCCCGTACCGGCGCGCGATCCGCAGCCCGCGCTCCACGTGGCGGAGCGCGTCGCCGTGCTCGTCCACCAGGAACTCGGCCCAGGCCAGCGGCGGCATCAACCCCAGGTCGGCGCGGAGCTCCGGGTCGGTGAGCGCGTCGGCGCGCCGGCGGGCCTCGGCCAGCAGGACGCGGCCCTCGCCGAACCGGCACCGGTACAGCTCGGCCAACGCCAGCAGTGTGATCGCGACGACCGCGCGCCCGCTCCGGTCGCCGGGGCCGGCCAGCCGGAGCGCCTCGGCGGCCAGTTCCGCCCCGCCGTGCCAGTCTCCCCGCAGCATGTCGACGGCGGCGAGTTCCACCAGCAGCGCGCTCCGCACGTCGGGGCCGGGGCCGGTCGCCCTGCTCAGCTCGGAGCCGAGCAGGGCGCGGGCCTCGGGCAGCCGGCCCAGTGCCCGTTCGGTGGCGCCCAGCCGTTTCAGGGCGGTGTACCGGTGCGGGCCGTCACCGGTGGCCAGCTCGTGCAGGATCGTCCGCGCCTCGTTGAACCGGCCCGACAGCCCGAGCGCCCTGGCCAGCTCCAGCCGGAGCCCGGCCCGCCGTTCGGCCGTCCCGGTGTCGTGGGGCAGCGCGCGCAGGGCGGCGCGCAGCCAGCGGGCGACGGTCGCCGGGGCGATGTCCGCGGAGTTCAGCGCGGCCGCGGCGAGCAGGTCGGCCCCGGTTACGTCGCCCGGCTGCACCGCGTGTTCGAGGTGCCGGGCGCGCAGCGACAGCGGCGCGTTCCGCCCGGCCAGGTGGTCGGCCGCGCGGCGGTGGGCGGCGGCGCGCCAGGACGGCCCGGCCATCTGGTACGCGGCGGCCCGGACCAGGGGATGGCGGAACCGGAACCGTCCGTCGGTGACGCGCAGCACGTCCCGGGCCACGAGCCCGTCCAGCGCCGCCCGCACGTCGTCCTCCGGCATCTCGGCGACGGACGCGACCAGGGTGGGATCGAGCGCGTCGGCGGTGACGGAGGCGGCCTGGAGAACCACGGTCAGCGGAGCGCCGAGCGTCTCCAGTTCGCGGGCGATCAGGACGTCGAGCCCCGTCCGCCCGCCGTCTCCGGACCAGGGCCCGTCGCGCAGTTCGTCGACCGCGCGCTCGGGCAACCGGCCCAGGATCTCCAGGTAGAGGGGGTTGCCCCCGCTGAGCTCGTACAGGCGGCGCCGGTAGGCCGGCGGCTTCCCGGGCACCAGCGATTCGGCGTCCCGCTGTGACAGCGGCCCCAGGGACATGCGCGTCACGGAGGCGGGAGAGCTCGCCAGCGATCGTTCCAGCAGCGACGGCAGGCGGCCGGTGCGGGTGGTGAGGACGGTGACGGTCGCCCGGGGCGGGCGGCGCACCAGATGGGCGACCAGTTCCGCGGAGGCCGCGTCGGCCCGGTGCACGTCGTCGAGCAGGAGCACCAGACCGGACGGCAGCGCCCGCGCCTCCAGCAGGGCGCGGGCCCGCCGGTGGACCCTGTGCCGCTCCACGCCGGTGGTCGGCCCGCCGTCCCGGGCCGGTGGAGTGCTCGCGACGAGCCCGGCGCGCAACCGGTCGGCGCACGCGGCCAGCTCCGGCCGGTCCCCGGCGTGGTCCAGGGCGTCCAGGACCAGTGCCCAGGGTGTGCCGTTCCCGATCTCCGTGGCCCGGCCCGAGAGCACCGGGACGCCGCCGGACGCCGCGACGGCCGCGAACGCGGAGAGCAGCCGGGACTTGCCGATGCCGGGTTCCCCGCTCACCACCACGCAGGCCGGCTCGCCCGTTCCGGTCGCCGGCCTCAACAGCTCGGCCAGGTCAGCCAGTTCGGCGCCGCGGCCAGGCAGGACGTCGGGTGTCGTGCCCGTCCGGCCCGTGACCGGTTCGCGTGGCCGGTCCGGCGGGACGTCGGGCACCCCATCCGCGGCCGGTCCGTGTGCGCGGCCAGGCGGGACGTCGGACGTCCGGCCCGTGGCGGGTTGGCGTGGCCGGTCCGGCGGGACGTCGGGTGCCCCGCCCGTCCGATCCGTGGCGGGTTCGCGTGGTCGGTCCGGCCGGGCCGTGAATACGCGCACGTCCATCGCTCGGTTCTCCATGCGTGAGGGAAGAGGGGGTGACGTCCCGCCACGCGGAGAGCGGAGGCGGGTTACTCGTCGGGCCGGGCGGCGCGCATGCGGCCGACCGGCGGCGGGTCGTCCTGGATCAGTGCCGTCTTCGGGGCGGGCAGCTCGTACATCTCGTACAGGCGGCGGCGGACGCGCTCCAGGGGGTACTGGTCGCGGTAGACGGCGGCTTTGAAGATGACGCCCTCCATGACGCTGCGGAGCATCACCTCTTCCAGGGCCGGGTCGGCCGCGCCGCGGGCCGCGAACAGCTCGCGCAGCCCGTCCTCCAGGCGGCGCACCCCGGCCTCCTGCCTGGCCTCCGCCTCCGCGAAGAGGCCGTGCGTGGAGGGGTTGATCACCAGGCTGAGCGTCATCTGCTGCACGGGCAGGGACTGGGCGACGGTGTGCAGAACGCCGTCGATGGCGGCCGCCAGCCGCTCGTCCGGCGTGCCCGTCACGTCGAGGATGCTGGTCACGCTGCTGATATAACGGTCCAGAAGCTTGTCCACGAGATTCTGCTTGCCCGGGAAGTAGTAGGTGATCAGGCCCCGGGAGACCCCGGCTCTGCTGGTGATGTCGGAGATCGTGGCGTTGTGGTAGCCCTTCTCGCTGAAGACCTCCAGAGCGGCGGCGAGGATCCTCTCCATCGACTGCTCGCGCATCGCTTCGTTGGCCCGCGCTGATCGTGGCGACACCCTTCCCCACCTCACTGGCTCGCGTCATGGCTCGTACGAGGCGGTGGCCGCCCTGCGTCCATTCTCGCGTGCGGCGCCCGGCGGGGTGCCTGGTAGCGGGGGGTCCGATCATGAATCTTCTTTCCTGACATGGTGCACGAAATCAGGCAGTCATCGGCGACAGGCATTGACTGTACATGCATCCAATCAAAAAACGATCAACTTTGGGAGGCGGAAAAGTGAACTAAGCCCGCAATCTGTGGTATGGAACGGTCCCGGTCGAGGTCACGGCTCCACATCCGGCGTCGGACGGCCCTGCTCCGGCATCGGACGGCTCGGCTCGGGCGTGAGACGGCCCTGCTCGGGTGCCGGGCGGCTCGGTTCCGACGTGGGGCGGTTCGACGCCGGTTCCGGTTCCGGTGCCGGGTGGCTCGGCCGGCCGCCGCGACGGTGCCGCAGCAGGCTCCGGACGAGGAACGCGACGGCCAGAGCGCCCAGAGCGATGAGCACGTAGACGTGGTAGCGGGCGATCTCGTCGTAGACCGCGCCGATGTGGGCGCCCGCCGTGTATCCCAGGATCGTCCACACGCCCGCCCACAGGACGGCGCCGAGGCTGTTGAACATCAGGAAGCGACGCCAGGGCATGCCGCCGGTGCCCGCGATGATGCCGTTGGCCTGGCGCAGCCCTTCGACGAAGCGGGCGACGACGACGACCTTGCCGCCGTGCCGGGCGAAGAACCTCTCGGCCGTGTGGAAGCGCTCCGGGGTCAGCAGGACATAGCGGCCCCACCGGTGGACGAAGGCCCGGCCGCCGGTGCGGCCGATCAGGTAGCCGACGTTGTCCCCGGCGACGGCGGCCAGCACCGCGGTCACCATGACGGCGGCGACGTTCAGCTGCCCGGCCCCCGCGTAGACCGAGGCGGCGATGAGGATCGCCTCCCCCGGAGCGGGGACGCCGAAGTCCTCCACGAAGATCAGTGCGCCGACGGTCAGGTAGCCGTACTGGTCCAGCAGCGGTGCCAGGTGGGCCAGCGGGCCCGGCAGCGGTGGGGCCATACGACGACCCTACGCCCGGTCGTCCCGCGGGCATGGTGGCCGGGGCGGGATCGACCTGCGAAAACGCCGCGCTCAACGGTCAAGACGGATGAGGCCGCGATCGGTCGTCCGCTGTCCGCCTCTCCCGGCGTTGGCGACTGACGGAACTGTTCTCGCTGTCCGGCTTCAAACCGTGTCGGGACGAGAACCGGGAGCGGAGATACCTGGCCGGCCGTTACGGCGCCGTTCCGATCGTCAACGACGGGCTTTTCGCTGCTGCGTGAAGCGCGGCGTGGCTCGGTCGGACTCGGCCTGTCCACGCCGTGCTTCGAGTTCCGGCTGATCCTTCACCATGTCGACTGCGCGAGGCCGTTCCAGTCGGCCGAAGACGCCAAGCGAAGGCTGAGAGAAGTCGTCCCCGCCCGGCGCGCGGTTCGTGGTCAGCTCCAGGTGGCGTTCTTGAGCACGGTCGCCAGGCCCGGGATGTCCCAGTAGTCCACCACCAGGATCTTCGACGTGGGCAGGAACCACTCCCGCTGGGTGAATTCGATGCTCCGCCACTTTTCGTGTGACGGAGCGCAGTAGGCGGGCCAGGCGGCGTACTTCGCCTTGTGGCCGGGCCCGATCTGGCGCAGGCCCCTCTTGGGCTTGCCCTCGAAGAACCAGAAGTCCTTGACGTAGTTGTAGGGGCAGTTCGGCTGTGCGAAACCGGGAAGGAACGGATTCTTGCCGCTGGGCAAGCCGTCGGCGATCGCCTCCGGGCCGAGCACCCAGAATCCCTCGCATCTCTGTGCGGGGTAGTAGGGCTCGGGGCACGAGCGGGTCGTCACGAGGTTCCAGTCTCCGCTGCGGTACACCCGCCAGCTGGTGGGGAGTTTCAGGTTCATCCCGCGGAAGGAGAAGACCTTGGCCCCCGACGCCGTCGAGCCCGTGGAGCCCCCGGCCGTCGGCGACGCCGGGGCGGCCGAGGCCGCGGCGGGGGCGGCGAGCACGGCGGCGGCGGTGAGGGCGGCGAGGAAAGAAGATCGTTTCATCACGCCGGGTAAGGTACGGGCCCCTACTTGTCGATCACTGGAAGACACTGGTGAGTCGCTCTTGGCGCCGGTCGTCCCGCCTGCGCTCGCCACCCTCCCGGACGCGGGCGGCTTCCCGGCCGGGGATCTCCTTCGGTCTGGCACGCTTCCCGTGGGCGGGTCGGGCAGGATCGCGACCCGCCCGGACGAGGCGACGTCGCCGTGCCGGAGAACGACGCGGCGCCAGAGCCGTTTCGCCCGCCGTTCCGGCCCGGTGTGCCTGGCGCCCCCGCCCGGCGCGCGATCCGCGATCAGCTCCAGGTGGCGTTCTTCAGTATGTTCGGCAGGCTCGGGGTGTTCCAGTAGTCCACCACCAGGATCTTCGACGTGGGCAGGAACCACTCCCGCTGGGCGAATTTGGCGGTCCGTCGTTCGCTGCCGTCCTGCGACACGCAGGAGGCGGGCCAAGAGGCGTACTTCGCCGTGTGGCCGGGCCCGACCTGGCGCAGGCCCTTGGTGGGCTTGCCCTCGGACAACCAGAGGTCTCTCTTGTCGAAGGGGCAGTACGGCTGATCGAGGGTGGGGGAGAAGGAATACTTGCCGGTGTAGGGCGTGCCGGTCTGCGGATCCCCGGCGATCGCCTTCGGGCCGAGCACCCAGAATCCCTTGCAGTTCGGCGCGAGGAACTCGGGCTTGGCGCACGCGCCGGTCGCCACCAGGATCCAGTCCCTGCCGCGGTACACATCTCCCTCGTAGTGCACCTTCCAGCCGGTGGGGATCTTCAGGTTCATCCCGCGGAAGGAGAAGACCTTGGTCCCCGACGCCGTGGAGCCCCCGGCCGTCGGCGACGCCGGGGCGGCCGAGGCCGCGGCGGGGGC
>NZ_BAAAVI010000064.1:0-51454 GCF_039534445.1 Streptosporangium fragile
CGGCGTCCTTGCAGGCACGGGCGACACGGACGGCGATCTCCCCGCGGTTGGCGATGAGCACCTTGCGCAGCGTGTGCGGATTGGTCACTGAAGCCCTCCAAGCTTCCACCTTGATTCACGCCAGCCGCCGGTGAGGGGCGGGCGGAGCGCGTGGCGGTACGCGCCCCAGCCACGGCGGCGGCCGGGTACGGGGGTGGGAACGGCGGCGCCCGCCGTTCGGACGGTGAGCGCCGCGACGAGCGCGGCCAGCTCCTCGGGTGAGGGAGCGCCTTTGATCACCCGGAGGGCCGGTGCCGCGCCACCCACGGCGGGTCCCACCTCTTCCGCGGCCGGTCCGGTCGCGCTCACAGCGGGATGTTCCCGTGCTTCTTGGGCGGCAGCGCCTCGCGCTTGTCGCGGAGCAGCCGCAGGGCGCGGGCGACCTCCCGCCGGGTCTCGCGCGGCGGGATCACCGCGTCGACGTAGCCGCGTTCGGCCGCCTGGTAGGGGTTGGCCAGCGTGTCCTCGTACTCCGCGACCAGCTTGGCCCGCAGGCTCTCCGGGTCGTCGGAGGCGGCCAGCTCCTTGCGGTAGAGGATGTTGACCGCCCCCTGGGCGCCCATCACCGCGATCTGCGCGGTGGGCCAGGCGATGTTGTAGTCCGCGCCGAGGTGTTTCGACCCCATGACGTCGTAGGCGCCGCCGTAGGCCTTGCGGGTGATCACGGTGATGAGCGGCACGGTGGCCTCGGCGTAGGCGTACAGGAGCTTGGCGCCGCGGCGGATGATGCCGTTCCATTCCTGGTCCGTGCCGGGCAGGAAGCCGGGGACGTCGACCAGCGTGAGCACCGGGATGTTGAAGGCGTCGCAGGTGCGCACGAACCGCGCGGCCTTCTCCGAGGCGTCGATGTCGAGGATGCCGGCGAGCTGCATCGGCTGGTTGGCGACCACGCCGACCGCGCGCCCCTCCACCCGCCCGAAGCCCACGATGACGTTGGGCGCGAACAGCGCCTGCACCTCCAGGAACTCGGCGTCGTCGAGGACGGACTCGATGACGACGCGCATGTCGTAGGGCCGGCTCGACGAGTCGGGGATGAGGGTGTCGAGCGCCCGGTCGGCGTCGCCGGGTTCGAGGTCGCCCTCCTCCCCGTCCGCCGGGGGATCCTCCAGGTTGTTCTGCGGGAGGTAGGAGAGCAGGGCCCGGACGTAGTCGAGCGCGTCGTCCTCGCTGTGCGCCAGGTAGTGGGCGTTGCCGCTCCTGGTGTTGTGGGTGCGGGCGCCGCCCAGTTCCTCGAAGGTGACGTCCTCGCCGGTGACCGTCTTGATGACCTCCGGGCCGGTGACGAACATGTGCGAGGAGCCGTCGACCATGACGGTGAAGTCCGTGAGGGCCGGCGAGTAGACGTGGCCACCCGCGCAGGCGCCCATGACCAGCGAGATCTGCGGGATCACCCCGGAGGCGTGCACGTTCCGGCGGAAGATCTCGCCGTACAGGCCCAGCGAGACCACGCCCTCCTGGATGCGGGCCCCGGCGCCCTCGTTGATGCCGATGATCGGCGATCCGGTCTTGAGGGCGAGGTCCATGACCTTGCAGATCTTCTCGCCGTAGACCTCCCCGAGGCTGCCGCCGAAGACGGTGAAGTCCTGGGCGAAGACGCACACTCTCCGGCCGTCGATCGTGCCGTGTCCGGTGATCACGCCGTCGCCGGGGACGCGGTTCCTCTCCAGGCCGAACGCCGTGCTGCGGTGCACGGCCAGCGCGTCCAGCTCGACGAACGAGCCGTCGTCCAGCAGCCGCTCGATGCGTTCGCGGGCGCTGAGCCGGCCCCTGGCGTGCTGCTTGTCGGCCGCCCGCGCCGCCGCGGCCCGTACGGCGTCGCCGATGCGATGTTCGAGCCGGGCGAGCTTGTCCGCCGTGCTGTGCGGAACCATTGACCACCGCCTTTGAGACTGGGTATCGCCTGAACGATACTCAGTATCAAAACGTCGGACAAGCCTGGAGTCTGGGAGAATGACCCGATGGCCAGACCGCCCATCAGCCAGCGCCTCGCCGCGGCGGCGATAGCGCTTTTCAACGAGAACGGCTACGACGAGACGACCGTCGACGACATCGCGGCCAGAGCGGGCACGAGCCGCAGCACCTTCTTCCGGTACTACCGGTCCAAGGAGGACGTGATCTTCCCCGACCACGACGCGCTGCTCGCGAAGGTGGAGGCACGCCTCACGGCGTCGACCGCCGACACGGCCATCGTCGCCGTGTGCGACGCGGTCCGCCTCGTGCTGACGCACTACGTGGAGGACGCCGAGGTGTCGCTGCGGCGGTACCGCCTGGTCGGGAAGGTCCCCGCGCTGCGCGACCGTGAGATCGTCAGCGTCGCCCGTTACCAGCGGCTGTTCCGGGAGTTCATCGCGGGCTGGCTCTCCGACTCGCCCGACGCGGCCCTGCGCGCCGAACTCATGGCCTCCTCGGTCGTGGCGGCGCACAACCAGGTCCTGCGGGGCTGGCTGCGGGCGGGCGGCCGGCACGACCCCTTCGGCCCCCTGGACCACGCGCTCCAGTACGTCATCACGACGTTCCGCCACCTGGAGAGGCCGCAGGACCGCGCCGAGGACGCCGGTCAGGTCGTCGTCGCGACCTTCAGCCGCGCGGCGTCGCCGGAGGCCGTCATGGACGCCGTCCGGGCGCACCTCGCCACGGCCGGCCACACCGGTCCCCGGGGGCGCCGGCACGAATGACCGGGGCCGCCCCCGGTCACGGCGGCGCCGTACGCCCGCCCGCGGAGGCGACCCCGCGGGCGCGGTACGGCTACAGGCGTTCGATGATCGTGACGTTGGCCTGACCGCCACCCTCGCACATGGTCTGCAGGCCGTACCTGCCGCCGGTGCGCTCCAGCTCGTGCAGGAGCGTCGTCATGAGCCGGGCGCCGGTGGCGCCGAGCGGGTGACCGAGCGCGATCGCGCCGCCGTTGGGGTTGACCCGCGCCGGGTCGGCTCCCGTCTCCTTCAGCCAGGCCAGCACGACCGAGGCGAACGCCTCGTTGATCTCCACCACGTCGATCTCGCCGATCGCCATGCCGGCCTTCTTCAGCGCGTAGGCGGTGGCGGGGATGGGTGCGGACAGCATCCGGATGGGGTCCTCGCCGCGCGCCGACAGGTGGTGGACGCGGGCCCGGGGCCGCAGGCCGTGCGCCCGCACCGCCGCCTCGGAGGCGACCAGGAGGGCCGCCGCGCCGTCGGAGATCTGCGACGACACCGCCGCGGTCAGCCGCCCACCGTCCTGGAGGGCCTTCAGCCCGGCCATCTTCTCCGGCGAGGTGTCGCGGCGCGGCCCCTCGTCCGCCGAGACCCCCGCCAGGGGGGCGATCTCGCGCTCGAACCGGCCCTCGTCGATCGCCCGGATCGCCCGCCGGTGGGACTCGTAGGCGAAGACCTCCATGTCCGCGCGGGAGATGTCCCACTGCTGGGCGATCATCTCCGCGCCGCGGAACTGGGACACCTCCTGCCCGCCGTAGCGGGCGTTCCAGCCGCGCGAGCCCGCGTACGGTCCCTCGGTGAGGCCGAGCGGCTCGACGGCGCCGCGCGAGGCGTAGGCGATGGGGATCTGCGACATGTTCTGCACGCCGCCCGCCACCACGAGATCGGCGGTGCCGGACAGCACCGCCTGCGCCGCGAAGTGCAGCGCCTGCTGGGAGGAGCCGCACTGCCGGTCGACGGTGACGCCCGGCACCTCCTCGGGCAGTCCGGCGGCCAGCCAGCAGGTGCGCGCGATGTCACCGGCCTGCGGGCCGACCGCGTCCACGCACCCGAAGATCACGTCTTCCACCGCCGCCGGGTCGACCCCGGAGCGCGCCATCAGCTCGGTCAGCGCGTGCGCGCCCAGGTCGGCCGGGTGCACCCCGGACAGGCCGCCGCCGCGCCTGCCCACGGGGGTGCGCACCGCCTCGACGATGTAGGCCTCGGCCATCGGAACGGCCATCGGAACTCCTTAGGTCGACAGGATCCCTTCCAGGATCATCACGAGGTACTGCCTGGCGATCTCGTCCGCGGAGAGCGGGCCGTCGCTCCGGTACCAGCTCGCGGCCACCCAGACGGTGTCGCGGATGAACCGGTAGATCAGGCCGGTGTCGAGGTCCGCGCGGAACGCGCCGTCCAGGACGCCGCGGTCCAGGACCGAGAGCCACATCTCCCGGAACCGCCGCTGGGAGTCGAGCAGGTACGAGAAACGCGGATTTGTCACGAGATGCTTTGACTCGTTCTGATAAATCACAACTGCTGGGCGATACTGATCGATTGTCCGGAACGACTCGGTGATCAGTGCCTGGAAGGTCTCCCGCGCGCCGAGGCCGGAGCCGAGCACCCGGTCGTAGGCCGCCCACATGTCAGTGAGGAACGTCGACAGGATCTCGTCGATCATCGACTCCTTGGAGTCGAAGTGGTAGTAAAGGCTGCCGCCGAGCATGCCCGCCGCGTCGGCCACCTCCCGGACCGTGGTGGCGGCGTACCCGCGTGAGGCGAAGATCTCCGCCGCGGTGGCGAGCAGCTCGGCCCGCCGCTCGGCCCGCGCGGCGGCGGTGCCTTCGGAGTCTCGGCGCCGTGGACTCATCGAACGTACGACCTCTCAGGGGTGCTGGCTGGAGACGGAGACGACCTCCCCGGTCATGTAGGAGGAGTAGTCGCTCGCGAGGAAGACGATAACGTTGGCGACCTCCCACGGCTCCGCGTACCGGCCGAGCGCCTCCTTCGCGGTGAGTTCCGCCAGCAGTTCCTCAGTGGTCACCTTGGCCAGGTGCGGGTGCATGGCCAGCGAGGGCGAGACCGCGTTGACCCGCACGCCGTACGGCGCCGCCTCGATCGCGGCGCACCGGGTCAGCGCCATGACGCCCGCCTTGGCCGCCGCGTAGTGAGCCTGGCCCTCCTGCGCCCGCCAGCCGATCACCGAGGCGTTGTTCACGATCACGCCGCGCCCCCTCGGCTGCATCCGGGCCAGCGCGGCCCGGGTGCAGCGCATGGTGCCGTTCAGCGTCACGTCCAGCACCCGGCCCCACTGCTCGTCGGTCATCTCGACGAGCCTGGCCGTACCGCCGAGGCCCGCGTTGTTGACCGCCACGTCGACCGGCCCGAAGCGCTCCTCGGCGACCGCGAACAGGTTCCGGACCTGCTCCTCCGAGGTCACGTCGCACGGCACCGCCGTCACCGCGCCGGCCCCGAACTCCTTCTCCAGCGTTGCCAGGCTCTCCGCGAGCCGCCGCCCGTGGGCATCGCTGATCACCACGCGGGCGCCCTCCTCCAGCATGCGGCGGGCGCAGGCGCCGCCGATGCCGGTGCCGGCGGCGTCGGTCACCACCGCCACCCGGTCGCATAACAGGCCGTGGCCCGGAACATAGGACGGCTTCACGCCCGTACCTCCGCTTCCTCGCGGGCCACCGGCGGGCCCGGCCCGGCGGGCCGGCCCCTCGCCGGACCCCGCATGGTTTACTCTACCAAACAGTTGTTAGAAAAAATGTGGGGACCCGATGGAGGCGGCCGCTGATGGATCTTGACCTGTCGCCCGCGGAACCGTTCCGCGCCGAGGTGCGGGAGTGGCTGCGCGCCAACGTCCCCGCCGCTCCCCTGCCCTCGCTGGAGACCGAGGAAGGCTTCGCCGCCCATCGGGCGTGGGAGCGGCGCCTGGCGGAAGCCCGGCTCTCCGTCGTCTCCTGGCCCGCCCGGTACGGCGGCCGGGACGCCACCCCGCTGGAGTGGCTGGTCTTCGAGGAGGAGTACTACGCCGCGGGGGCACCCGGCCGGGTCAGCCAGAACGGCGTCAACCTGCTGGCGCCGACCCTGTTCCGGCACGGCACCCCCGAACAGCTCGACCGCGTCCTGCCGCGGATGGCCTCCGGCGAGGTGATCTGGGCGCAGGCCTGGTCCGAGCCCGGCGCCGGCAGCGACCTGGCCGCGCTGCGCGCCACCGCCACCCGCGTCGACGGCGGCTGGCTGCTGAACGGCCAGAAGACGTGGAGCTCGCGCGCCGCCTTCGCCGACCGGGGTTTCGGCCCGTTCCGCTCCGATCTCGCGGCCGGGCGGCACCGCGGCCTGACCTACCTGATGTTCCCGCTGGACGCCGAGGGGGTCACCCGGCGCCCGATCGGCCGCATCGACGGCAAGCCCGCCTTCGCCGAGCTCTTCTTCGACGACGTGTTCGTGCCCGACCGCGACGTCATCGGCACGCCGGGCGAGGGCTGGCGGGTCGCGATGAGCACCACGGGCAACGAGCGCGGGCTCACGCTGCGCAGCCCCGGCCGTTTCCTGGCCGCCGCCGACCGGCTGGTGGCCCTCTGGCACGAGCGCGCCGACCCCGCCGACACCGCGCTGCGCGACCGGGTGGCCGACGCGTGGATCAAGGCCCGCGCCTACCGGCTGAAGGGTTTCGAGACCATCTCCCGCGCCGAGGACGTCGGCGCCGAGTCCAGCGTCAACAAGGTCTTCTGGTCCGAGCTCGATCTGGCGCTGCACGAGACCGCGCTCGACCTGCTGGGCCCGGAGGGCGAGCTCGACGGCGACTGGCTGGAGGGCTACGTCTTCTCCCTCGCCGGCCCGATCTACGCCGGCACCAACGAGATCCAGCGGAACGTGATCGCCGAACGCGTGCTCGGGCTTCCCAGAGCGGCGAGGTGACGAGTGGGCGCGGTGGACGTGACATGGTGGGGACGCCCGGGAGGCAGCGGTGAAGTTCGTCCTTGACGCCGAGCAGCGGATGTTCGGCGAGGCCCTGCACAAACTGCTGGCCGAGGCGGGCACCCCGGCCGTGGTCCGCGCCTGGGCGGCCGGGTCGCCGGCCCCCGGCCGGGCCCTGTGGCGCTCGCTCGCCGACGCCGGGGTCTTCGCGCTGGCCGTGCCCGAGTCGGCGGGCGGCGTGGGGCCGCTCCCGGTCGAGCTGGTGACCGCGTTCCACGAGATCGGCAGGCACGCGGCGCCCGGACCGATCGTCGAGACGGTCGCCGCCGCGACGTTGCTCGGCCGGCTCGGTGACGAGGCGCCCGCCGCGACGTGGCTGCCGGGGATCGCCGCGGGCGAGGCCGTCGTCTCGCTCGCACTGCCCCCGGCCGTGCCGTACGCCTTGGACGCGGACGTCGCCGACGTCGTCCTGGCGGTGGACGGCGAGGAGGTGCGCGGCGCGGCCGCGGGCCCGGTCCGGGCCTCGCTGGACCCGGCCCGCCGGCTGTTCCCGGTCGTCCCGGGCGCCGTGCTGGCCGCCGGACCGGCGGTGCGCGCGGCGGCGCTGGAGGCGTACGACATGGGTGTGCTGGTCTGCGCCGCCCAGCTGGTCGGGGTGGGACGGCGGCTCCTGGAGGTCACGGTCGAGTACGCCGTGACGCGCCGGCAGTTCGGGCGGCCGATCGGCGAGTTCCAGGCGGTCAGGCACCACCTCGCGAACGTGCTCGTCGGCCTGGAGTACGCCCGCCCGCTGGTCCACGGGGCGGCGCTGGCCGCCGGCTCTCCGGAGTTCGCGCGCGACGTGTCCGCCGCCAAGGTCGCGGCCGGGGAGGCCGCCTACGCGGCGGCCAGGGTCGCCCTGCAGGTGCACGGCGCCATCGGCTACACCGACGAGTACGACCCGAGCCTGTGGATCCGCAAGGCCCGCGCCCTGTACACGGCCTGGGGCTCGCCCGCCGAGCACCGCGCCCGCGTGATGGCCGCGCTGGCGCGGGGCTGACCCGCCGGCGGGCCACCGCCGACCGGACGGGGCCGGAGCGTGCCCGGCCGGTGTGATCGGGCCGCGCCGCTCCGGACGGGACGGCCGCGCCGGGCCGGACGAGGACGGCCGTACCCGGTCAGGCCCGGTCGCCCGGTCAGGTCGGGTCCGGCCGGGCGCGGTCGGCCAGGTTCGCCCCGAGGCCGCGCAGGACGTCGGCGGCCCGGGTGACGACGGTGTCGATCAGTTCCTCGCAGGAGGGCAGGTCGTCGATGAGCGCGACCGCCTGCCCGGAGGCCATCACCCCGAGGTCCGGCCGGCCGTCCACCATCGCCGCCTTGAGGAGCATGGGCGTGTTGGCCGCCATGAGGATCTGGGACCAGGTGAGCTCCTTGCCGTGCCGCATGGCCAGCCCGTCGCGGATCATGGCCGGCCAGGACATGCCCGAGACGCGGCGGAACCCGGCGGCGTTGCGCACGGCGCGGGCCAGCCTGGACAGGCCGCCCGTCCGCTCCAGCGCGTCGACCAGCGGGGTGCGCAGCACCCGGTGCGGCATGCCGTCCACCTGGCGGGTGACCACGGTCTCCGACATGCCGAGGTAGAGCCGTTTGACCGCGTCGGGGACCGGGCTGTCGGAGGTGAGCAGGAACCGGGTGCCCATGGCCACCCCGGCCGCGCCGTACGCCAGCGCCGCGGCCAGGCCCCGCCCGTCGAAGAACCCCCCGGCGGCGATCACCGGGATGCCGACGGCGTCGACGACCTGGGGGAGCAGCAGCGTGGTGGCGACGGCCCCGGTGTGGCCGCCGCCCTCGCCGCCCTGGACCAGCACCGCGTCGGCGCCCCACGCCGCGACCTTCTCCGCGTGGCGCCGGGCGCCGACCGACGGGATCACCACGGCTCCGGCGTCCTTCAGCCGGGCGATCAACTCCTGGCGGGGGGCCAGGGCGAACGAGGCGACCCGTACCCGGTTCCTGATCATCAGGTCGACGCGGTCGGCCGCGTCCGCGGCGTCCGCGCGCAGGTTGACCCCGAAGGGCGCGTCGGTGCGCGAGCGGACCTCCTCGAGGGCGGCGGCCAGCTGATCGAGGGTCATGGTGGCGGAGGCGAGGATGCCCAGCCCGCCGGCGTTCGCCACCGCGGCGACCAGCCGGGGGCCCGCCACCCAGCCCATGCCGGTCTGCACGACCGGGTGGCGGACCCCGGCGAGCCGGGTCAGCGGCGTGTCCAGCACCTGCTCGATCACGTCCGGACCTCCCTGTCCCGCAGGGATCCGGGGTCGAGCACCTCGCGGATCAGCCGCAGTTCCTCGTCCGACGGCGGCCGGGTCTCCGGCACGTCGCCGTCGGTCGCGAGCTCGAAACCGGTGGCGGCCACGACCTGCTCGACGTCGACGCCGGGGTGGACCGAGACCAGCCGCATCGCCCCGTCCGGCGTGCCGAAGTCGAACACGGCCAGGTCGGTCACGACCCGGCGCAGGTCGTGGAACCGGGACGCCCGCGCCCCCAGTCCCGCCGCCCGGCCGGTGCCGACGCCGCTGACCACGTCCACCTCCGGCACGAACACGCGGGTGGACTGCCGGGGGATCCAGTAGCTGGTCGGGTTGCAGACCGTGTTGCCGGGGGCGCCGCGCACGCCCAGCAGCTGCGACGCCGGCCGCGCCCAGTCGCCGATGGCGGAGATGTTGGTGTTGCCGTACCTGTCGATCTGCGAGGCGCCCATCATCACGTGCCGCCGGCCGTTCTGCACCAGCCACAGGTGGTCGCGGAACGGCAGCCAGCCTTCGACCGGGCCGGCGGGCGCGCCGAGCGGCACCGGCTCGACGGTGAGCAGCGCGCCGCCGTCGGTGGTCAGCAGGCCCGGCTCGAAGGTGAGCCGGGCCAGCCGGGCGCCCAGGACGGAGCAGGTGCCCATCGCCGCGGCCAGGATCTCGCCGTCCCCGCGCCACGCCTCGGCGCAGGCCACCACGCAGGTCTCCGCGCGGGTCGCGCTCATCGTGCCTCCTCCTCGTGCCAGCGCCGCACCGCCTCCCGGTAGGCGGCCTCGCCCCCGGCCAGGAACCGGTCCGCGAACGCCGCCCACGTCTCGGGGTGGGCCGCCGCGCTCGCGTAGTGCCGCTGGAACGCCTCGTCGCGGCCGCGGTCCGGACCGCAGTCGGTGAAGTGGCCGCCGTCCGGCGTCTCCACCACCCCGGTGACGTGCATGCGGCTGATCAGCAGGGTCTGCGGCGGGCCGTCCAGCTTGCCGGGGTCCACCAGGCGCTCACAGCTCACGTAGCAGCGGGCGGCGGCCTTGGCGAACAGGTCGTCCAGGTACGGGTCGGGGCCGAGGTACCGGCCGTTGCCCCGGGTGTCGGCCCGGTCCATGTGCACCAGCGCGGCGTCGAGCGTCAGCGCGGGCACGGCGACCAGTTCCTCCTCGTCGTCGTAGGGCGAGCGGACCGTGCGCAGTCCGGGGTTGACCCGCATGACGTCGGAGCCCAGCCCCGCCCGGGTCGGCAGGAACGGCAGCCGGTGCGCCGCGGCGAGCAGGCCGAACATGAACATGCCCTCGTCGTACTCGGTGAACTCGATCGACCCGCGCTGCCGGGCGGCCCGGAAGTGCGGTTCGAGGGGGACCGAGTCGAGCGTCACGAACGGGGCGACGACCCTGCGCACCTTCCCCGCGGCGCACAGCAGGCCCACGTCGGCCCCGCCGTACGACACGATCGTCAGATCCGTCAGGGAGGAGCGGTAGATCGCCCGGACCAGGGCCATCGGCTTGCGCCGTGAGCCCCAGCCGCCGATCCCGATCGTCATGCCGCTCTCCAGCGACCCGACGACCTCCTCGATCGACATGACCTTGTTCACGGCGCCCCCTCGGAGACGAAGGCGTCGCGGTGCCGGTCGCCGGCGCCCATGAGGTTGAGCTCGAAGGTGAAGCCCTGCTCGAAGCGGTAGCTGCGCCGGACGTCGACCGGGTCGATGCCGTTCAGCGCCTCCTTGGCCCGGCGGATGACGTAGGGGTCCTTGCCGGCGATCTGGGCGGCGACCGCGAGGGCGGCGGCGGGAAGCCGGTCGCGGGGCACCACCTCCAGCACCGAGCCGAAGGCGTGCAGTTCGGCGGCGGTGACGGTACGGCATGTGTAGACCATCGCCCGCATCAGGTGCTGCGGGACCAGCCGGGCCAGGTGCGTGGCCGCGCCGAGCGCGCCCCGGTCGACCTCGGGAAGGCCGAAGTAGGCGTCCTCGGCGGCCACCACGATGTCGGCGTTGCCCACCAGGCCGACGCCGCCGCCGAGGCAGAACCCGTGCACGGCGGCGATCACCGGCACCTCGCACTCGTACACCGCCGCGAACGCCTCGGAGCAGCCCCGGTTGGCGCCGACCAGCGCCTCGAACCCGGAGGTGGCCTGCATCTCCTTGATGTCCACCCCGGCGTTGAAGCCCCGGCCCTCCGCGCGCAGCACCACGGCGCGGGTCTCCCGGTCGCGCCCGGCCGCTCGCACGGCGTCGGCCAGGTCGAACCAGCCCTGCACGGGCAGCGCGTTGACCGGGGGGACGTCCATGACGATCTCGGCGACGCCGTCCCCGTGGTTCCTGGTGGAGATTCCCATGAGTCACCTTTCCACCAAACATTTGTTAGAAAGTACGGTAGCAGAGGGAGCCGAACCACCAGCGAGGAGAGCCGAGAATGAACATGACGGCGGACTTCCACGGCCGGGCGGTGCTGGTCACCGGGGGGACCAAGGGCATCGGGTTCGTGATCGCGGAGAGGTTCCTGGCCGCGGGTGCCGAGGTGGTCGTCGGCGGGCGTGCCGAACCCCGCGTCCTGCCGAGCGCCGGCGGCAGGACGGCCCGCTTCGTCCCGGCGGACATCCGGGACGCCGCGGCCGCGGCCGGGCTGGTGGAGAGCGCGGCCGGCCATCTCGGCCGGCTCGACGTGCTCGTCAACAACGCCGGCGGATCACCGGCGGCGGACGCGGCGACCGTCTCCCCGCGGTTCGTGGAGAAGGTCGTCGGCCTGAACCTGCTCGCGCCGTTCTACGTGGCGCAGCCGGCCAACCAGGTCATGCAGGGGCAGGAGACCGGCGGCTCGATCATCAACATCGGCAGCGTCTCCGCCCACGACCCGCAGCCCGGGACCGCGGCCTACTCCGCCGCCAAGGCGGGGCTGCTGGTGCTCACCCGGGCGCTGGCGCTCGAATGGTCTCCCAGGGTGCGGGTCAACCACATCACCACCGGCCTTGTCCGGACCGAGGCTGCGTCCTCCGTGTACGGCGAGGACGGGGGCGCCGCGGTGGCCGGGCTGATCCCGATGGGACGGATGGCGGTGCCCGCCGACGTGGCGAACGCCTGCCTCTACCTGGCCGGCGACCTCGCCTCCTACGTCACCGGCGCGGACATCGCCGTCCACGGCGGGGGGGAGATCCCGGCCCGCTACGTCGTGACGCGGAGGTGAGCCCGCTCCCCCGGCCCGCGGCACCGGCCGGGACGGGAGGGGGGTGCGCGGCGCGCGGATCGGGCGGGGGCGTCACGCGAAGGGGACGATGTGGTCGCCGGCGTCCACGTTGTGGCCGTCGAACTCGGCGAGCGCCTCCGGCAGGGTGTCGCGCACCTGCAGCACCGCGCCCAGGCCCGTGATCGCCAGGGTGCGGCGCAGCGACGGCGGCGGGGCGACCAGCACCAGGCGCACGCCCCGGCTCAGGCACCCCCGGGAAACAGCGATCATCGTGCCCAGGCCCATCGAGTCGCAGAACGTCATCGGGGCCAGGTCCAGCAGCAGGCACCCGCCGGACAGGAAGTCCCACAGGTGCTCGACCATGGTGGTCAGCACCGGCGCGCTGTTCCAGTCGAGCTCGCCGCGCACGTGCACCACCGCCCACCTGCCGGGCTCGCCCAGGTCGACGGTGAAGGCCAGATCGTCGGACCGCGCAGCCATCCATTCCTCCTCCGGCACGGCCTGCCCCGCCGGCCTGCACGCTCCATTATGAGAACGTTCCATGGGGGGAACAACGTGGAAGGCCGGCGTGCCATGGCGAAGACGCCGGCCGTCAGCGGCGTTCCCTGCGGCGCAGGCCGTGGATCCGTTCACAGAACGGACGCGAAAGGCTGGAATCTTCTTCATCTTTTATGGCAATAAATCCCGCCCCATCCACTACTTTGTGATCACCGATTGACGCACCGAGGGTGGGATGGACATGAAAGACGTGCCGCTGGGGATCGATCCGGCGATTCCGAGCGTCGCCCGGATCTACGACTATCTTCTCGGCGGCAAGGACAACTTCGCCTCCGACCGGGCGGCGGCGGAGAAACTCATCGAGCTCACGCCCAACGTCAAGGACGGGGTCAGGGCCAACCGGCGCTTCCTCCGCCGGGCCGTGCGCTTCCTGGCCTCCACGGGGATCCGCCAGTTCCTCGACATCGGCGCGGGACTGCCCACGCAGGAGAACGTGCACCAGGTGGCGTTGGGGGTGGCTCCCGAGTCCCGCGTCGTCTACGTCGACAACGACCCCATCGTGCTCGCCCACGGGCGCGCGCTGCTGGCGGACAACGGG
Organism: Streptosporangium fragile; assembly: GCF_039534445.1. NCBI lineage: Bacteria > Bacillati > Actinomycetota > Actinomycetes > Streptosporangiales > Streptosporangiaceae > Streptosporangium > Streptosporangium fragile. Next base: position 13,187 of record NZ_BAAAVI010000064.1, read on the forward strand.
CAGACCATCGTGGTCAACGGCGACCTGCGGGAGCCCGAGGCCATCCTCGACGACCCGGAGGTCAGCGGGCACATCGACTTCAAGCAGCCGGTGGGCCTGCTCCTGCTGGCCGTCCTGCACTTCATCCCCGAGGACGACACCGCCGAGCGGATCGTCACGACCCTGCGCGACCGGCTCGCCCCGGGCAGCGGCCTGGTGATCAGCCACCTCTCCTTCGGCGACCTGGACGAGGAGAAGATACGCGAGGGCCGGGAGCTCTACACCCGGACCTCCGCGGGCTCGGCGACCCCCCGGTCCCACGCGCAGATCCTGCGTTTCTTCGACGGGTTCGAGATCGTGGAGCCCGGTCTGGTGTCCACCGAGGACTGGCGCCCGGAACCGGACCAGCCCCGGCTCCCCGAGCTGCCCGGTGTGGAGGGTTACAGCGGGGTCGGGCTGCTGCGCTGACGGCGGCGGCCCGGCCGGGCCGCCGGTCCCGTCCGGGAGGCGGCCCGCCGGGGACGCCCGCACGGCCCCGGCCCTCATCGGCCGGGGGCCGGGCCGCCCGGAGGGTCGCGCCCGGCCGGGCAGCCCGGTCGGCGGTCCCCGGTCAGCGGTGTCCGGCCGCACCCTCCGGAGGGGCCACGACCAGGGGGCAGGCGGCGTGGTGGAGCAGGGAGTGACTCACCGACCCCAGGATCAGCCCGGACAGCTCACCGCGCCCGCGCGAGCCCACGACCAGCAGCTCGGCCTGGGCCGAGGCGTCCTTCAGCACCTGGACCGGGTGCCCGCGCTCGACCTGCTCGGTGACCTTGACGTCCGGGTGGCGCTCGCCCCAGCCGGCCAGGGCCTCGGCCAGCAGGCGCCGCTCCGTCTCGGCCTTCTCCCGCGCGGCCTGCTCGGGGAAGGGCTCGCCCCCCATGACGGGTCCGTCCCAGGTGTGGATCGCCCGCAGGCCGGTGCCGCGCAGCGACGCCTCGGCGAAGGCGAATCCGACGGCGGCCGCGCCGGCCGGGGAGCCGTCGACCCCGACGACCACCTCGCCGCCCGGCCGGACGGGCAGGTCGCGGATCACGGCCACCGGGCAGGCAGCGTGCCCGGACACGCCCAGCGCGACCGAGCCGACCAGCATGCCCCGGAAACCGCCCGTCCCATGGCTCCCGACCACCAGCAGCTCGGCCTCCCGGGCGGCCCCGATCAGGGTGTCACGGGGATCACCGGGCAGCAGCCGCGTCTCCACGTCGACCCGGGGGCCCTCCCGGCGGGCCCGCTCCAGCGCGTCCGCCAGCATGGACTCCGCTCCCTCGCGCATCCACCGGGCCACGTAGGCGTAGCGGGCGTCCTCGGGCGTCTCCAGGGGCCAGGCCGGCATGGCGTGCACCACGCGCAGCGCGGTGCCGCGCAGCCCCGCCTCCCGCACCGCCCAGCTCACGGCCGCCAGACCGGCCTGCGAACCGTCAACTCCGACTACGATCATGCTGTCCTCCAGGTGTTCATGTCTTCATCAGATCGTCCGGCGGGCCGGTGGGCACACCGATAAAGGTCCCATACCCGCGGGACTTCCGGTCATCGTGGCGCGGGGACCTTCCCGGGGGCGGGGCCGCGGTCGCCGGGGCGGCGGGCGAGGTCGCAGAGGAACGGCGTGAGCACGGCCGCGGTCAGGGCCATCGCCCATCCGGCCGCGGGCAGCGGCACCAGGGCCAGCGGGGCGCCGAGCGGCGGCACGAGGGTGACGAGCGTCTGGAGCAGGGCGGTGGCGGCGACCGCGACGAGGAGCGTGCGACCGTGCCACCAGCCCCGTTCGAAGGTCCACCGGCGGGCCCGCACGACGTAGGCGAGCGTCAGCCGGGCCAGGACCAGCGCGAGAACCGCCTGGGTGCGGACCTGCTCCTCGCTCCAGCCCATCCTCCGGGCGGCCTCCACGGCGGCGATCACGAGCAGGCCGACGATCAGCGACCGCACCGCGACCCGGCCGAGCACGGCGCCCGAGAGCAGGCCGTCCCGCCGCGGCCGGAGCGCCAGCGGATCTCCCGCGGGCCGGTCGACGCCGAGCGCGATGGCGGGGATGCCATCGAGCACCAGGTTGATCCAGAGCAGGTGGACGGGGAGCAGCGGGATGATCATATCCGGCCAGAGGACGAGGCCGGCGAGGACCAGGAAGATCTCCGCCAGGTTCCCGGTCAGCAGATAGCCGATCATCGAGGCGACGTTGTGGTGGAGGCGCCGTCCCTCACGGATCCCGGTGACGATGGTGCCGAGCTCGCCGTTGGTGACGACGACGGCGGCCGCCTCGCGGGCGACGTCGGTCCCCTCCTCGCCTGCCATCGCCACGCCGACGTCCGCGTGGCGGAGCGCGGGCGCGTCGTTGACGCCGTCACCGGTCATGGTGACCACCTCGCCGTGCTCGCGCAGCGTGCGGACCAGGTCGAGCTTGGTGGCCGGGTCCACGCGGGCCAGCACGCTCGCCTCGCGCAACTGCACCGCCCTGCCGTCCCCGTCGCCGTCGAGGGACGCGCCGGTGACCACGGGGCCGGGCTCGATGCCGACCTCCTCGGCCACGGCCCGGGCGGTGTCGCCGTGGTCTCCGGTGACCATCATGACCCGGATGCCGGCCGCCCGGCAGTCGGCGACCGCCTGCAGCGCCGACGGCCTGACCTCGTCGCGGAGCCCCACCAGGCCGAGCGGGCGCAGGCTCCCGGCGTCCAGGTCCGCGGTGTCCTTCTCGGCCAGCGCGAGCACGCGCAGCCCCCGCCGGGCGAGGTCGCCCACGGCGTCGGCCAGCCGTCGCCTCTCCGCGTCGGCCTCGCACCGGGCCAGCACGACCTCCGGCGCCCCCTTCACGGTGAGGAGCGGCCCCTCCGTCACCACGGCCATGGACCGGGTCTCGGCGTCGAAGGGCCTGCCGGCCAGGCGCGCCTCGCCGGCGCCGAGCCGTACGCCGTTCCGCTCGGCCGCCGCGCGTAACGCCACGTCCACGGCGTCGCCGAGCCCGTCGCGGGCGTCGTTGCAGCGCAACGCCGCCCGCCACAGGTCCGCGCCGGGGACCGCGACCTGGTCGACGACGGTGAGCCGCCCGGTGGTCAGCGTCCCGGTCTTGTCGGAGGCGATGACGGTGGTGGCGCCGAGGGCCTCGATCGCCGAGAGCCGGCGGACGATCACGCCCAGCTTGGCCATCCGCTGGGAGCCCAGGGCCAGGGCGGTGGTGACCGCGGCGGCGAGGCTCTCCGGGACGGCGGCGATGGCCAGCGCGACCCCGGCCAGCACGATGTCGAGCAGCGCGACCTCTCCCCGGGCGACCCGGGTCAGGCCCATCAGGACCATGACGGCCCCGGCGACCAGCGCGAGCAGGCCGATCCGCCGGGACGCCTGGGCCAGGTCCGCCTCCAGCGGCCCCTTCGTCCGTCCTTCCAGGGCGCCGGCGATGCGGCCCATCTCGGTCGCGGCACCGGTCCGCTCCACCCGGGCCGTCCCCGAACCGCGGACGACGAGGGTGCCGGAGAACAGCTCCCCGTCGCGGTCACCGAGCGGCGTACCGGGTCCGGCCGCGCCGCCGGCCCGCTTCTCGGCCGACTGCGACTCCCCCGTCAGCACGGCCTCGTCGACGGCCAGGGCGCTCGCCTGGAGCAGGCGGGCGTCGGCGGGCACCCGGTCACCGGCCGCGACCTCGATCACGTCGCCGGGGACGATTTCGGCGGCCGGGACGCGCCGGGTGACGCCGTCGCGCCGGACCTTGGCCATGGGCGCGGTGAGCGAGCGCAGCGCGCGGACCGCCTGGTCGGCCTTGACCTCCTGGCTGACGCCGATGACGACGTTCACCAGCAGGATGGCCAGGATCGCCACGCCCTCGGGCACCTCGGCCAGGATCACCAGCGTCACGAACCCGGCGATCAGCAACAGGATCGAGAGCGGGTCGGCCAGCTGCCGCGCCGCGCGGGCGAGCAGGGTGGGCGGCCTGGACCGCGGCAGTTCGTTGGGCCCGTGCCCCTCCAGCAGCCGGGCGGCCTCGACCTCACTCAGCCCCGGCATGACGTGCGCGTCGGTGTGCATACGCCCAGCAGATCATCGTGACGGCGGCCGGATCGCGAGGCGAAGGCCATCGGGATCAGGGACCTTCGGCCCGCGCGGCCCGCGCCCGGCCCGGACGGCCTTGCCCAGCGTGTCGGCGACGACGGCGGGAACGGCCAGGGCGGCCGGCAGCCACCCGGCGGGCGGGGAAGGGTACCGGCCCGGCGGCCGCCCAGAGCATCAGCGCGAAAAGTCGCCGCCGGGAGGGACGTCCGGCTCCTCCGTCCCCCCGGGCCCGGAGACGTGTGGCGAGCTCACGGGCCGGCTCCGTCAGCGTTCCTCCAGCATCTCGTCGACCGGCCGCCGGACCCCCTCGCTCCGGTCGAACGTCACGCCCAAGCGCATGATCATCTGGGGGTACTCCTCGGAGCACACCTCCTGCCGCAGGAACTCCCGCAGGTGGAACATCTCCAGCGCCTGGGTGTGGAAGGCCGCGCTGACGCCGTACGCGGAGGCGTGCAGCAGGACGCGCTGCAGCGCCTGACCGGCCGTGATCCAGTCCCGGCGGGAGTCCGTCACCGTGGTCAGGACCGTCACGAGGCCGGTGGAGGCGGAGAAGAACTGGTCGGCGCCGCTGCCCCACGGGTGGCCGTGCGCGTAGTCGCGCTGGGCGAAGTGCGGGTGGGTGCGCCGGGGCTCGCGCGGGTAGCCCTGCGCCGGGACCCCGTCCCCGCGGTGGCTCCCCGGCGGCTGGGCCCAGCGGACCACCTCCAGGGTGAGCAGCCGGTCCTGGGACTGCACGTCCTGGGCGGCGCAGGTGAGCGCGGCGAGCACCCGGACGGCGGCCGCGGAGCGGACGGGCGTCAGCCGCGCCCCCTCGGCGCTCGCCTGCGCGACGAGTTCCTCGACGAGGCGGTCGGGCACCGGCAGGTCGGTGAACCCGGCCCGGTGGGTGCGGCGGTGCTCGATCTCCGCGTACAGCAGCCCGGTGTGCTCGTCGGCGACGATGGCGGGCCCCATCCGCACCGTCGCCAGCAGGGCGGCGCGGTCGGGGTCGGGCAGGACACGCACCTGCGGTTCGTAGCCCAGTTTGCGCAACGCGAGCCGCAGGTTGAACAGGGCCGCGCCGCAGCTGATCAGGAGCTCCCGGCCCGCCGCGTCGCCGATCCGCAGCTTCCGCTCACTGTCGGCGCGCAGCGCGATCTCGTCGCCGTCGACGACGAAGGACCAGGGCTGGGTGTTGTGCACCGACGGTGCCCATCTGGCGGCCTGCACCGCCGTGCGGATCGCCGCGGCGATCTCCGGGGTCGTGCGGGCGCTCATGGCTCCACCTCCGTCACGGACGTCACAGATAGAGGGGCGGGATATGGACAAGGTCGTCGGACCGGTACGTCAGGTGGTTCTCGACGCCGAGGACGCCGTCGACCCCGCGGACCGCCGCGGCCAGGTGCAGGCTCTGCGAGTGGAGACCCACCCGGCCGGTCAGGGTGAGCATGCCCGCCTCGATGCCGATGGTCACCTCTCCCCGCTCGATGTGGAGGCGGTCGCAGATCTCGGCGATCTCGCGGTCGATCTCCTCGGCGGGACGGGTGAAGACCTTGAGCAGGTCGCTCTGGTGGACGGTTCCGGTGATGCGTCCGGTGATCGCGTCGACCACGGGCAGTTGCTTGACCCGGTGCCGGTGCATCAGCCGGGCCGCGTCCCGGACGGAGGTGTCCTTCGTGACGGTGATCGCCGGGGCGGTCATGATCTCCCCCGCGGTGATGCCCGAGGCCCTCCTGTGGTCCTCCCGCTTCCTGCGGCCGGCGAAGACGACGCCCGCGTGCTCGTGGAGGCCGGCCTCCTTGAGCAGCAGGTCGTCCTCGGAGACCACCCCGATGGGGCGGTTCTCGACGTCGATGACGGTGACCGCGCCGACCTTGAAGCGTCGCAGGGCGTCGACGACCTCGGTGAACGACGTCTCCGGCCGGACCGCGACCGCCGTGGCGCCCATGACATCCTTGACCTTCATGATGGACCTCCTCATTACGAGGATCCCCGGGCGGTGCCGAGGACGTCAGCGGCGAAAGTCCCGGATGGGGAGGGCCCATGGTCTGCTCCGCGCGAGCACTCCGGCGGGGCCCCGGTCACGACCGGACCACCGCCGCGCGGCGGTGGTCCGGCGTCGCCTCTCCTACGTCCGGTACGTCTGGGGGAGCACCGGGACCAGGCGGAACATCCCCGTCATCAGCTCCGGTGGTTTCTCCTGCCCGGCGACCTGGCCCGCCACCGCGCGGATCACGTCGGTGGCGGTGACCATCCCCACCAGCCTGCCCGACTCCCCCAGCACCGGGATCGCGTCCACTCCGGCGCCGAGCATGGCGGCCGCGGCCTCGGCGAGGGACGCGTCGAGCCCGGTGTGCGGGCAGCGGTGGTCGCCCAGCAGCGCGTCGACCCGCACACGCGCCTGGTCGAACGGGCCCCCGGCCCAGCGGGCGGTGACGTCCTCGCGGGTGAGGACGCCCCGCAGGCGGCCGTGGCCGTCCACGACCGGCAGGTGGTGGACGTCCGCGCGGCGCATGATCTCCCAGGCCAGCAGCGGGGACTCGTCCGGCGCGACGGCGACGAGCGTCCGGCTCATCACCTGCGCCACGGTGAGTTCGCGCACGTCCGTCATGTCTTTCTCTCCGGCACGCGCGTCCATCACGCCTCCTCCCCGGCCCGCACCACGGCGACGGGGCAGTGGGCGTGGTGCAGGACCCCGTGGCTGGTCGAGCCCAGCACGGCCGAGCCGAGCCGGCCCAGCCCCCGGGAGCCGACGACGACCAGGTCGGCGTCGGCCGAGGCCTCGCAGATGACCGCGGCGGGATGCCCGCAGACCACGGTCTCCTCGACCTTGACCGCGGGGAATCTCTCCCGCCAGGGGGCGAGCGCCTCGACGGCGACGTGCCGCTCCGCCTCGAAGACGTCCTCGGTGAGCGGCGGGTAGGCGGGGGCGTACGGGCCCATGACGGGCATCTGCCAGGTGTGGACGGCGTGCAGCCGGGCGCCGCGCCGGGCGGCCTCCCCGAAGGCGTACGCCAGCGCCGCCGTCGAATGGGCCGAGCCGTCGAACCCGACGACGACCTCGCCGCGCACCCCCTCCCGCGCACCGCGCACCACCACCACCGGCACGGCCACATGCCCGGCCAGCGCCAGCGACACCGACCCGAGCAGCAGCCCGGTGAACCCGCCCAGCCCCCGGCTGCCCACCACGACCTGCACGGCGTCCGCGGCCTCCCGGCGCAGGACCTCGGCCGGGCGGCCCTCCTCCAGCGCGCTCTCCACCGCCACGCCCGGGGCCCGCCCGCGCGCCAGCTCGACCGCGCCGTCCAGCACCTCCCGGCAGTGCTCCGACAGCGAGTCGCGAAACCCCGGCGGGGTCTGCAGCGGAATGTCATAGGCCCCCGCCTCACACGCGTGGACGATCCGCAGCGCGCACCCGCGCCGCGCGGCGTCCTCGGCGGCCCACTCGACCGCCTGCCGCGCCGACGGCGAGCCGTCCGCCCCCACCACCACATGCGCTGTCATCTCGACCTCCTCGGTTTCTCCCTCCATCCGACCGCGCGCCGGCGTGCTTCGCAGCGGCCGAAAGACCCGATCGCCGGGGACTTCGGGCCCTCGGCCACGCCTGCCCCGGAGAAACACCGGCAGACGCGGTGAATACCGGCAGACGACGGGAACACGGACAGGCCTGGGGAACGCCGGCGGAAAGGAGGCCCGCGCCGGGGACCAGGAAACGTGGCGTGGGTCTTTGGCCCGCCGTCATGGGACCAAAGACCCTGCTGCCGGCGGGTGCCGCCGCAAAAAGCTGGGGACTCCGCGGCGAACGCGTTCCACAGGAGGGATCAGCACACGATGACCGTTGGACAGGCCATTCCGACAACGGCCCGAGGCGGCCGGACGACCGCGCTGGTGCTCGCGACGACGGCGTTCGCGGTGAACTTCTGGGCCTGGGCGCTGCTGAGCCCGCTGGGCCCGGTCTACAAGGAGCTGCTCGGGCTGAGCCCGCTGGAGGTGTCGATCCTGGTGGCCGTGCCGGTCATCGTCGGGTCTCTCGGGCGGATCGTGCTCGGCGGCCTGACCGACCGCTACGGCGGCCGCGCGGTGTTCGCCGCGGCGAGCCTGCTGGGCGTGGTCCCCGTGGTGTTCCTCGCCTTCGCCGGGAACTACCCGGCGCTGCTGGCCGGCGGGTTCCTGCTGGGCATGACCGGCGCGACCTTCGCCATCGGCATCCCGTACGTGAACGCCTGGTTCCCGCCGGAGCGTCGCGGCCTGGCGCTGGGCATCTTCGGCATGGGCAACATCGGCACCGCGGTCTCCGGTTTCGCCACCCCCTGGCTGGCGGCCGAGTTCGGGCAGCGGACGCCGTTCTTCACGGTCGCCGCCGCCCTCGTCCTGGTCGGCCTGGCCTTCCTCGTGGCGGGCCGCGACGCGCCGGGCGCCGGAAGGTCCACCGAGCCGTTCCTGGTCCGGTTCCGCGCCGCGGCGCGGCTGCGGATCACCCGGGAACTGGCGGCGATGTACGCCCTGACCTTCGGCGGGTTCGTCGCCTTCGGCGTCTACCTGCCGCTGTATCTCAAGGCCGTCTACGGCCTGACCACCGCCGACGCGGCGGCCCGGGCCGCCGGGTTCGTGCTGCTGGCCACGCTCACCCGCCCGGTCGGCGGCTGGCTGGCCGACCGCGTGGGGGGCCGGCCGGTGCTGAGCGGGGCGTTGGCGGCCGTGTGCGTGTGCGCGGTCGTCGTGGCCTTCGCCCCGGTGATGCCGCTGGCGACGGTCGGCTTCCTGACCATGGCCGCCGCGCTCGGCCTGGGCAACGGCGCGGTGTTCGCACTGCTGGGGCGGGCGGTGCCCGCGCAGGCGGTGGGCAGCGCGACCGGGGTGGTCGGCGCGGCCGGTGGTCTCGGCGGGTTCCTGCCGCCGATCGTGATGGGGCTGATCTACCAGGCCACCGGCTCCTACGCCATCGGGCTGATGTTGCTGGCCGCGGTCGCCTCGGCCGCGTTCGTCTACTGCTGGTTCGTCCTGCGGGTGGGCGAGGAGTCCTGACCGGGAACGCACGGGAGACATGAGGTTTGTCGTAGAAATGAGAGAAACGCATATGGCCGGTATGGATGGGCCGATCGACGAGGCCCTGCTCCGGCTGGGCCGGCACCTGCGTCCGGGCTCGGTCTCCGGGGACCTGCGGACGCTGCACCGGATCGGCGGACGCCAGGGGGACGCCTTCTACCGGGACCGGTGGAGCCACGACAAGGTGGTGCGCTCCACCCACGGGGTGAACTGCACCGGGTCGTGCTCGTGGAAGGTCTACGTCAAGGACGGGATCATCACCTGGGAGTCCCAGCAGACCGACTACCCCAGCGTCGGGCCCGACCGGCCCGAGTACGAGCCGCGCGGCTGCCCCCGGGGCGCGGCCTTCTCCTGGTACACCTACTCCCCCACCCGGGTCCGCTTCCCCTACGCGCGCGGCGTGCTGGTGGAGATGTACCGGGAGGCCAGGGCGCGGCTGGGCGACCCGGTGGCGGCGTGGGCCGACGTCACCTCCGACCCGGTGCGGCGCCGGCGCTACCAGTCGGCCCGCGGCAAGGGCGGGCTGGTCCGGATCACCTGGGACGAGGCGACGGAGATGATCGCCGCCGCCCACGTCCACACCATCAAGACCTACGGCCCGGACCGGGTCGCCGGGTTCTCCCCGATCCCGGCCATGTCGATGGTCTCGCACGCCTCGGGCGCCAGGTTCGTCTCGCTCGTCGGCGGCACCATGCTGTCGTTCTACGACTGGTACGCCGACCTGCCGGTGGCCTCCCCGCAGGTGTTCGGCGACCAGACCGACGTGCCGGAGTCGGCCGACTGGTGGGACGCGGCCTACCTGATGCTGTGGGGCTCCAACGTGCCGGTCACCCGCACGCCGGACGCCCACTACATGGCGGAGGCCCGCTACCGCGGGCAGAAGGTCGTCGTGGTCTCCCCCGACTACAGCGACGCGACCAAGTTCGCCGACGAGTGGCTCGCCCCGCATCCGGGCACCGACGGCGCGCTGGCCATGGCGATGGGGCATGTGATCCTCCGGGAGTTCTTCGTCGACCGGCAGGTGCCGTACTTCACCGACTACGTCAAGCGCCACAGCGATCTGCCGTTCCTGGTGACCCTCGCCGAGCGCGACGGCGGTCACGTGCCCGCCACGTTCCTGTCGGCCGCCGACCTCGGGGAGGACGGGGCGGAGGCGGCGTTCAAGACGGTGCTGATCGACCGGGAGACCGGCGAGCCCACGGTGCCCAACGGCTCGCTCGGTTTCAGGTACTCCACCGCGGGCGAGGGGCGGTGGAACCTGGACCTGGGCCGGATCGATCCGCTCCTCACGCTCGACGGCTCCGACGGGGCGGAGACCGTGACGGTCCTGCTCCCCCGGTTCGACCGGCCGGAGGGCGACGGGGTGCTGCGGCGCGGCGTGCCCGCCCGGCGGATCGGGGGCCGCCTCGTCACGACGGTCTTCGACCTCGTCCTGGCCCAGTACGGCGTCGCCCGTCCCGGACTCCCCGGGCGGTGGCCGGGCTCCTACGAGGACGTGTCCGAGCCGTACACCCCGGCCTGGCAGGAGGCGGTCACCGGTGTGCCGGCGGCGAGAGCGGCGAAGATCGCCCGCGAGTTCGCCCGGACGGCCGAGGAGTCCGGCGGCCGATCCATGATCATCATGGGTGCGGGGACCAACCACTGGTTCCACTCCGACACGATCTACCGCTCGTTCCTGGCGCTCACCACGCTGACCGGCTGTCAGGGCGTCAACGGCGGCGGCTGGGCGCACTACGTCGGGCAGGAGAAGTGCCGGCCGGTCACCGGCTGGGCGCAGCTGGCGTTCGGGCTGGACTGGTCGCGCCCGCCCCGGCAGATGATCGGCACCGCCTACTGGTACCTGCACACCGACCAGTGGCGCTACGACACCTACACCGCCGACACGGTCTCCTCACCGCTCGCCGGCGGCGCGTTCACCGGGAAGGCCACCGCGGACCTGCTGTCGCAGTCGGCCCGGCTGGGCTGGATGCCGTCCTATCCGACGTTCGACCGCAACCCCCTCGACCTGGCCGAGGAGGCCGCCGCGGCGGGCCGGGAGGTGGGGCCGTACATCGCCGGGCAGGTCCACGCGGGGAGGCTCGGCTTCGCCTGCGAGGACCCCGACGCCCCGGGCAACTGGCCGCGGGTCCTGACGGTGTGGCGGGCCAACCTGCTGGGCTCCTCCGCCAAGGGCAACGAGTACTTCCTGCGTCACCTGCTCGGGACCGACTCCTCGGTACGGGCCGAGGAGGCCACCCCGGGGCAGCGGCCGGACGACGTCCGCTGGCACGAGGAGGCGCCGCGGGGCAAGCTCGACCTGCTGCTCTCCCTCGACTTCCGCATGACGTCCACGACGTTGTTCTCCGACATCGTGCTCCCGGCCGCGACCTGGTACGAGAAACACGACCTGTCCTCCACCGACATGCACCCGTTCGTCCACGCCTTCTCCCCGGCGATCGACCCACCCTGGCAGACCCGCACCGACTTCGCCGCCTTCCAGGCGATCGCCCGGTCGTTCAGCGCGCTGGCCCGCACGCATCTGGGGGTGCGCAGGGACGTGGTCGCGGTGCCGCTGCTGCACGACACGCCCGACGAGCTGGCCACCCCGCACGGCCGGGTGCGTGACTGGCGGCGGACCGGTGAGGAGCCCGTCCCCGGCCGGGACTTCCCGAAGATCGTGACGGTCGAGCGGGACTACGGCGCCGTCGCGGAGAAGATGGCCGCGCTCGGCCCGCTCCTGGACCGGCTCGGCGCCACGACCAAGGGCATCACGTACGAGGTCGCGGGCGAGATCGACCGGCTGCGCCACCTGAACGGCGCCGTCCGCGGCGGCGTGGCCGACGGCCGGCCGTCCCTGGCCCGCGACACCGACATGTGCGAGGCCATCCTCGCGCTGTCGGGCACGACCAACGGCCACCTGGCCGCCCAGGGGTTCGCCACGCTGGCCCGCCGGACCGGCACCGGCTTCGACGGCCTGGCCGACGAGCACAAGAAGATCACCTTCGCCGACACCCAGGCCCGCCCCGTACCGGTGATCACGTCGCCGGAGTGGTCGGGCAGCGAGACCGGCGGGCGGCGGTACTCGGCCTTCACCGTCAACGTCGAGCACCGCAAACCCTGGCACACCCTCACCGGCCGCCAGCACTTCTTCCTGGACCACGACTGGATGCACGAGGCGGGCGAGGCACTGCCGATCTACCGGCCGCCGCTGAACATGACGGCTCTCTTCGGCGAGCCGGGCATCGGGGAGGGCGGCGAGCAGGGCGTCACCGTGCGCTATCTCACCCCGCACTCCAAGTGGTCCATCCACTCCGAGTACCAGGACAACCTGCTGATGCTGACCCTGTCCCGGGGCGGCCCGACCATCTGGATGAGCCCCGCCGACGCGGCGAGGGCCGGGATCCGCGACAACGACTGGGTCGAGGCGCTCAACCGCAACGGCGTCGTGGTGGCGCGCGCGGTCGTCTCGCACCGCATGCCCACCGGAACCGTGTACATGTACCACGCCCAGGAGCGGGTCGTGGACGTGCCGAAGAGCGAGACCTCCGGCCGGCGCGGCGGCATCCACAACTCCCTGACCCGGCTGATGATCAAACCCACCCATCTCATCGGCGGTTACGCCCAGCTGTCGTTCGCCTTCAACTACCTCGGTCCCACCGGCAACCAGCGCGACGAGGTCACCGTGGTCCGCCGCCGATCCCAGGAGGTCGACTACTGATGAGTGAGATCGTCCGCGAGACGAACGAGAGCTTCGCGACAGGTGAGGACCACGAGACGAGTGAGAAGGTGAGCGAGCAGTGACCCGCGTCATGGCCCAGCTCGCCATGGTGATGAACCTCGACAAGTGCATCGGATGCCATACCTGCTCGGTCACGTGCAAGCAGGCGTGGACCAACCGGCCGGGCACCGAGTACGTCTGGTTCAACAACGTCGAGACCCGGCCCGGACAGGGTTATCCCCGCACCTACCAGGACCAGGAGCGGTGGAAGGGCGGCTGGGAGCTGAACCGGCGGGGCCGGCTCCGGCTGAAGGCCGGGGGGCGGCTGAAGAAGCTGCTGTCGATCTTCGCCAACCCGCTGATGCCGTCGATCCAGGACTACTACGAGCCCTGGACCTACGACTACGACCGGCTCTTCTCCGCCCCGGCGCAGGACGACACCCCGGTCGCCCGGCCCAAGTCGCTCATCACCGGCGAGGACACCAAGATCAGCTGGAGTGCCAACTGGGACGACAACCTGGCCGGCGGGCCGGAGCTCGCCCCCGCCGACCCGGTCCTCGCGAAGGTGTCGGACCAGGTGAAGCTGGAGTTCGAGCGGGCCTTCATGTTCTACCTGCCGCGCATCTGCGAGCACTGCCTCAACCCCTCGTGCGTCGCCTCCTGCCCGTCCGGGGCGATGTACAAGCGCTCCGAGGACGGCATCGTCCTGGTCGACCAGGACCGCTGCCGGGGCTGGCGGATGTGCGTCACCGGCTGCCCGTACAAGAAGGTGTACTTCAACCACCGGACCGGTAAGGCCGAGAAGTGCACCTTCTGCTACCCGCGGGTCGAGGTGGGCATCCCCACCGTCTGCTCGGAGACCTGCGTGGGCCGGCTGCGCTACATCGGGCTGGTCCTCTACGACGCCGACCGGGTGCTGGAGGCCGCCTCCGTACCCGACGAGAAGGCCCTGTACGAGGCGCAGAAGAGCGTGCTGCTCGACCCGCGCGATCCCGAGGTGATCGCCGCGGCCCGAGCCGGCGGCATTCCCGAGGACTGGCTGGAGGCCGCCCGGCGCTCCCCCGTCCACAAGCTGATCTTCGAGTACGGCGTCGCCCTGCCGTTGCACCCGGAGTACCGCACCATGCCGATGGTCTGGTACATCCCGCCGCTCTCGCCCGTGGTCGACGTGCTCGCCGGGACCGGGCACGACGGCGAGGACGCCGGCAACCTGTTCGGCGCGATCGACGCCCTGCGCATCCCGATCGGTTACCTGGCCGAGCTGTTCAGCGCGGGCGACCCCGAGCCGGTCCGGGGCGTCCTGCGGCGGCTCGCCGCCATGAGGTCCTACATGCGCCGCGTCAACCTCGGGCAGGACCGGGACGAGTCGATCGCGGCGGCGGTCGGCATGACCGGCGGCCAGGTCGAGGAGATGTACCGGCTGCTGGCCATCGCCGCCTACGGGGAGCGCTACGTCATCCCCAAGGCCCACGCCGAGCAGGGCGCGCGCCTGGAGGAGCTGGGCGGCGGCTGCAGCCTCGACTACGAGGGCGGTCCCGGCATGGGCGGGCCGTTCGGCGAAGCCTCGGGGCTGCCCGCCCCGGTCGCGGTGGAGACCTTCCACGCGCTGAAGGACCGGCAGACCACCGGGGCCCTGGTCGATCCCGAGGACCGCCGGGGCCGGATCAACCTTCTCAACTGGGACGGCAAAGGCATGCCGGAGGGTCTCTTCCCGAAAAGGAACGGTGACAAGGAATCATGACGGCTCTCAGCGACAGTGAGGTGCGGACCGCCCACCTGGTGGCGTCGGTGCTGCTCGGCTACCCCGACGGGCGGCTGCACGAGGCGCGTCCCCTGCTGATGAAGTCGGTGGCCGTGCTCCCCGCCGGGGAGGTCCGGGCCAGGCTGGCGGCCTTCCTCGTCCACGTGGCCGCCACCGGGCGCGGTGACCTGGAGGCCCACTACGTGGCGACGTTCGACCTCAAACGGCGCTGCTGCCCCTACCTGACCTACTACACGTACGGCGACACCCGTAAGCGCGGCGCGGCCCTGCTCCGGTTCAAGCACGCCTTCAGCGCCGCGGGGTTCGAGCTCACCAGCGAGGAACTGCCCGACCACCTGGCCGTGGTGTGCGAGCTGTCGGCCCGCGGGGCCGTCGGGCCCGCCACCCGGCTGCTGCGCGAGCACCGCGCGGGCCTGGAGCTGCTGCGGCGGTCTCTGGAGGCGGAGAGGTCCCCGTACGCCGAGGTCGTGGCCGCGGTCGAGGCCACCCTGCCGCCGGCCGGCCCGCGCGAACGGGCGGCCGCGCTGCGCCTGGCGGCCGAGGGGCCGCCGGCCGAGCAGGTCGGGCTGGAGCCCTTCGGCGTGACGGGGGAACACCGGTGAACGCTCTCGATGTCACGCTGTGGGTGGTGGCGCCCTATCTGGCCCTCGCCGTGTTCGTGCTCGGCCACATATGGCGGTACCGCTACGACAAGTTCGGCTGGACCACCCGGTCGTCGCAGATGTACGAGTCGCGGCTGCTGCGCATCGGCAGCCCGCTGTTCCACTTCGGCATCCTGGTCGTCCTCCTCGGCCACATCGGCGGGCTGGTGATCCCCAAGAGCTGGACCGAGGCGGCCGGGGTGAGCGAGGAGGCCTACCACGTCACGGCCGTCGTGCTGGGCACCGTCGCGGGCGTGGCCACCCTGGGCGGCCTGGCGATCCTGATCTACCGCCGCCGCACCGTCGGGCCGGTGTTCACCGCCACCACCCGCAACGACAAGCTCATGTACGCCGTCCTCACGCTGGTCATCGTGCTGGGCCTGGCCGCCACCGTCGCGGCCAACGTCGTCGGCGGCGGCTACGACTACCGCACCACCATCTCCCCCTGGTTCCGCTCGATCTTCCTGCTCCGGCCCGAGGGCGAGCTGATGGCCGGCGCCCCGCCGCTCTTCCAGTTGCACGCGCTCAGCGCGCTGCTGCTCTTCGCCATCTGGCCCTTCACCCGGCTGGTGCACATGCTCACCGCGCCGATCGGGTACCTCACCCGGCCCTACATCGTCTACCGCAGCCGCGACGACCGGTCCGGTCTGCGGGCCCCGCGGCGCGGGTGGGAGACGACGCGCTGAGTCTCCCGGCCGGGAGGTGGGCGCCGGTCACCGGGCCGGCGGACGCGCTCCCGGCCGGGTGACCGCCCGGCCGCGGCGGACCGGCATGATCGGCTTGCGTTACGGTTTCCGTGACGGGCCACCCCGGGGAGGTGCCTTCGCCGGCGGCGGACCCGCGCGGCCGGGACGGAGGACGCCTCGCCTCCCGGGCGCGAGGAAGAAAAACGATCATGGCCAAGCTGCGCGTGAACCGCCTCTCCCGCCGGTTGCTGCCCGGGGCCGCCCTCCTGGCCGGGTACGACCGCGTCCGGCTGCGCGGGGATCTGCTCGCCGGGATCACGGTGGCGGCCTACCTGGTTCCCCAGGTCATGGCGTACGCCACCGTGGCCGGGCTGCCGCCCGTGGCCGGGCTGTGGGCGGCCCTGGCCCCGCTGGCGCTGTACGCGCTGTTCGGGTCGTCCCGGCAGCTGTCGGCCGGCCCCGAGTCCACGACCGCGCTCATGACGGCCGTCGCCGTGGGACCGCTCGCCGCCGGCGACCCGGGCCGGTACGCGTCGCTCGCGGCCACCCTGGCGGTCCTCGTCGGCCTGCTCTGCCTGGCGTGCTGGGTGCTGCGGCTCGGGTTCGTCGCCGACCTGCTGTCCAGGCCGATCCTGGTGGGCTACATGACCGGGGTGGCGCTGATCATGATCGTGAGTCAGCTGGGCAAGCTCACCGGGGTCCCGGTGCGCGGGGAGAGCTTCTTCGCGCAGCTGGCCTCCTTCGTGGACGGCCTGCCCCGCGTCCACGTCCCCACGGTGCTGCTGGCCGGGGTGATGCTCGCGTTCCTGTTCGCCGCGCAGTGGCGCTTCCCCCGGGCCCCCGCCCCGCTGCTCGCCGTGCTCCTGGCGACCGCCGGCGTCGCGGCGTTCGGGCTGGAGCGGTACGGCGTCCGGGTGGTCGGCACGATCCCGTCGGGATTTCCCGCACCGTCACCGCCGGCCACCGGCGACCTGTTGACCCTGCTGCTGCCCGCCGTCGGCCTGCTGCTGGTGGGTTACACCGACAACATCCTCACCGCCCGTTCCTTCGCCTCCCGGCACGGCTACGAGATCGACGCCGACCAGGAGCTGCTCGCCCTGGGCGCGGCCAACATCGGCACGGGCCTCCTGCACGGCTTCCCGGTCAGCAGCAGCGGGAGCCGCACCGCCCTGGGCGACGCCGCCGGCGGCCGGACCCAGCTGTTCTCCCTCGTCGCGCTGGCGTCGGTGGTCGCGGTCCTGCTCGTCGCGGGGCCGCTGCTGGCGACCTTCCCCTCCGCCGCGCTCGGTGCCATCGTGGTCTACGCCGCCCTGCGGCTGATCGACGTCGCCGGGTTCCGGCGCCTGGCGGCGTTCCGGCGCAGCGAACTCGTGCTCGCGCTCTGCGCGCTCGCCGGCGTGCTCGTCTTCGACATCCTGTACGGCGTGCTGGCCGCGGTCGCCCTGTCGGTCGCCGAGATGCTCTCCCGCATAGCCCGGCCGCACGACGCGATCCTCGGCATCGTCCCTGGGCTGGCCGGCATGCACGACGTCGACGACTACCCCGAGGCCCGCACGCTGCCGGGGCTGGTCGTCTACCGCTACGACTCGCCGCTGTTCTTCGCCAACGCCGAGGACTTCCGGCGCCGCGCGCTGGCCGCGGTCGACCAGCACGACGGCCCCGTCGCCTGGTTCGTGCTCAACGTCGAGTCCAACGTCGAGGTCGACATCACCGCCCTGGACGCCGTCGAGTCCCTCCGCCGCGAACTGGGGCGCCGGGGTGTCGTCTTCGCCCTGGCCCGGGTCAAGCAGGACCTGCTCACCGCCCTGGACGCCTTCGGGCTGACCGCGGACGTCGGCCCCGACCGCATCTTCCCGACCCTGCCCACCGCGGTCGTCGCCTACGAGCGGTGGCGGCGGTCCGCGGAGGCCGGGGACGCCCCGCCCTGACCACCGGCCGTCCGGCCTTCCCTCGCCTCGTGGGACCTTCGCCCCTACCCGGCAGGAGGGGGGACGGGGAGCATGGAGACCCCGGACGGAGAAGACGGCACACGGCCTCCCGCGGTCTCGGACCCGGCCGCCGCGAGCGGAGCGGCGGCGCGGCGGAGGCGGATTCGAGGTGGTGACCATGGCAGCACCCGTCGTCGTCGGTGTCGACGGCTCGGCGTCCTCGTTCCAGGCCGTGGCCTGGGCCGCGGAGGAGGCGGCGCTGCGGGGTGCGCCGCTGCGCGTCGTGCACGCCGCCCTCCGCTGGGCCTACGACGTTCCTCTCGTGCCACAGCCCGCTCACTGGGGGGCGGACGCGGAGGCCTCCGTACGGGAACTGCTCCGCCAGGCCACCGAGCGGGCGCACGCCGCCGCCCCGGGCCTGGAAGTGACCACCGAGGTCGTCGACGGCGCCGCCGCCGGGGCGCTCGCCGCCGCGGCCGGGACCGCGCAGCTGGCCGTCGTCGGCAGCCGGGGGCGGGGCGGGTTCACCGGGCTGCTGCTCGGCTCGGTCGGCCGTGATCTCGCCGCCGAGGCTCCCTGCCCGGTGGTGGTCGTACGGCACCCGCCCGCCCGCGACGGCGCGGAGATCGTCGCCGGGGTCACCGGACGCCCGGACCAGGAGCCCGTCCTGCGGTTCGCCTTCGAGGAGGCCGCCCTGCGCGGGCTCCCGCTCCGGGCTCTGCACGCGTGGACCCACCCGGCCACCAGGGCGCCCGGTGACATGCAGCCGCTCGTCTACGACGTCGAAGGCGTCGGCCAGGAGGAGGCGCGGCTGCTGGCCGAGTCGCTCGGCGGCTGGCGGGAGAAGTTCCCCGACGTGCCCCTCGTCGAGCACGTCGTGCACGAGCATCCCGGCAAGGCGCTCGTCGACGCCTCCGAGACCGCCGAGCTGGTCGTGGTGGGCCCCCGCAGCCGGGGGAAGGTTCTCGGATCGACCGTGTACGCGCTGCTCCACCACGCCCACGCGCCCGTCGCCGTCGTCCGCCACCTCGCCCCGCACGCCCACCGGCCCTGAGCCCCGGGGCCTTCCCACCGTCCGGGAAGGGACCTGCCGGGCTCGTCCGGTCAGGCACCGGCTCAGGCACCGTCCGCGACGGGGACGATGACGAGGGGGCAGTCGACCCGCCGGAGCAGTGAGCAGCTCACCGAGCCCAGGAACAGCCCGGCGACGGCACCGCGCCCGCGCGACCCCACCACCAGCAGGCCCGCACCGGCGGAGACCCTCCTGAGCACCTCCACCGGGTGCCCCCGCTCGACGTGCTCCACGATCTTGACACCGGGGTGGCGCTCACTCCGGCCCGCGACCGCCTCCGCCGGCAGGGCCCGTTCCGCGCCGGTTCTCCCGGACGACGCGGCCCGCCCGGCGCCGGCGGCGGGCCGGTCCCAGGCGTGGACGGCGAGCAGATCCGCGCCGCGCAGGTCGGCCTCGGCGAAGGCGAACTCGATCGCGGCGGTCCCGCCCGGTGAGCCGTCGACGCCGACGACCACCTCGTCACGCGGGCACCGGGGCATCTGGTGGACGACGACCACGGGACAGTTGGCCTGGCCGGACACGCCCAGCGCGACCGAGCCGATCAGCAGCTCCTGGAAGCCGCCCAGCCCGCGACTGCCGATCACCAGGAGCTCCGCGTCCTTCGAGGCCCTGATCAGGCCGACCTGGGGGTCGTCGCGGAGCAGCTCGAACTCCGCCTCGGCCCGGGACACCCCGGACGCCCGCCGCCGGGCGTCCGCCAGCACGGACGCGGCGTTCTCGCGCATGCAACGGCCCACGTAGGCGTGGGGGCGGTCCTCGGGCGTCTCGTAGGCCCAGGCCGGCACGACGGTGACGACGCGCACCCCGGTCCCGCGCAGGCCGGCCTCGCGCATCGCCCAGTCCACGGCCTCCAGGCCGGCCCACGAACCGTCGACCCCGACGACGATCATGATGCCCGCCCCGCCGCCGGCTCCGCCCCGGTGCGGACGCCGGAGACGCGCCGGCGGCCGTCCCGGGACGACGTCGCCCGCCGGTGCGGCACGGCCCCGGCGGGCCCGCCGCTCACGGCCGGACCACGGCCACCGGGCAGTGCGCGTGGTGCAGCACGCCGCGGCTGACCGAGCCGAGCAGCGCCGATCCGATCACCCCCATGCCCCGCGAGCCCACGACGACAAGGTCGGCCCGGGTCGAGGCGTCGGTGAGGGCGTCGACGGGGTGCGCGCCGCGGACGTCGTCCACCACCGTCACCTCGGGGAACTTCTCACGCCACGCGCCGAGCCGCTCTCTGACCACCTCGTGCTGGGCGCGGCGGACCTCGTCCATGTCGTAGACGGCCTCGGGCGCGAAGGCGTGCACGGGGAGCTGCCAGGCATGGACGACGCGGAGCACGGCGCCGCGCAGCCTGGCCTGCTCGAAGGCGTAGGCCAGGGCGGGCTCGGAGCGCGGGGAGTCGTCGACGCCGACGACGACCTCACGGCGCACCTCTTCGGCACCGGGCCGGACGACGACCACCGGGCCGTGGGCGTGCCCGGCGACGTGCGTGCTGACCGAGCCGAGCAGAGCTCCGGCGAAGCCGCCCCGGCCCCTGCTGCCGAGCACGATCTCGGCGGCGCCCTCGGCCTGCCCGCGCAGGATCCCGGTGAGGGACCCCTCGATCAGTTCGGTGCTCACGTCGATCGACGGCTGGCGTGCCCGGACGAGGCGCTCGGCCGCCAGCAGTACCTCACGCCCGTACCTGACCAGTGTCCTGGGCCAGTCGGGGGCGGCGAAGCGGGGGGTGTCGTAAGGCCCGTGCTCGACGACGTGCACGATCCGCAGCGGCAGGCGCCGCCGGAAGGCGTCGTCGGCGGCCCATTTCACCGCCCGGTCCGCGTCGGGCGAGCCGTCCGTCCCGACGACGATCGGCAGGGAGCCGTCAGGCGCGTCCGGAGCCGACCGGCCGGTGTCTGTGGGAGACATCTCTTCCTCCTCGTATCCGTCCGTCGGTTCCAAGGGTCCGGAGCGGGCCCCGGGGATCCCAGGGGCGCTGGACCCCCCGCCGCAAGGACTTTCGCCCCGTTTCTCCGCCGGCCTCGCCGGAGGCCCTCCACGCGCACGGCGGGACGACGCACACGGCGGGGAAAGCGCACGGCGGGGAGAGCGCACGGGGCGGGACGGCGCACGGGGCAGGTACGGAAGTCCTCCTCTCTCGGGGCCTTCTTCCCTATGCGCGCGGAACGCCACGAAACAGATTCGAAGAACGGAGCACCGATCGCTCAGGGGGAGGTCCCTTCGATGGAAGCCAAGCAGTGGACCGTGCAGATTCACATCACCGAAGAGGGCGACGCCACCTTCGCCCGGGCCGTGCTGACCACCAGGGACGGCACCCGCCTGACCGGGACCGGCCGCGCGCACCGCAACCCGTCCGACGAGCCGGTGCCCGAGATCGGCGACGAACTCGCCGCCGCCCGCGCGCTGACCGACCTGGCGAACCGGCTGTTCACCGCCGCCTCGCAGGACATCGCCCAGTTCACCGGGCCCACGTCATGGTGAGGGCGTCATGGTGAGGGCCCCTGGCGCGGCGCCACCGGGATCAGCATGACCGGGACGTCCGCGTCGGCCACGATCCTGCGGACGGTCCGCGCCCTCCCCTCCTCGACGCGCTGGGACCATCCCAGAACGATGAGGTCCACGTGCTCCGCGGCCGCCACGTCCACCACCTGCTCTCCCGCGCCGCCGCGGCGCAGCTCCATCCGTACCCCGGGCTGCGCGCAGTGACGGGCCAGGAACTCCTGGGCCCACGCCTGCCGGGCGTGAGCGGCCTGGTCCCAGAAGCGGGGCACGGTCGCCTCGTCGAAGACATGCAGAACCACCAGGTCGACGCCGGTGCGGGCGAACAACCCCGCGGCCCCGGTGACGGCGGCCGCGGCCTCGGGTGAGCCGTCCAGCGGCAGGAGCACCCGGGAGATGGCGGCGTGCGGCGCCACCGCCGTCCGCGGCGGGGCGGGCACCAGGATGACCGGCGTGGCGGAGTGCCGCGCGACGTGCCAGGGGCCCGCGGGAGACACGGCGGCGCCGGCGAGGACCCCGGCGAGCGTGCCCGGCCGTTCGAGCTCGCGGAGCACCGCCGCCGAGGCGTCCCCCGTCTCCGCCCCGGCGGGGAGGTGAACCTCCCGGACGTCCGCCTGCAGGGCCTCCGCCGCCGCCTCGGCCGTACCGGTCACGGCCGCGGCGGTGACCGGTACGGCCGCGTCGTCGACGACGGCCAGCACGTGCCTCATGGGCGCCCCTCTCTCGTCGGCCCATCTCTCGTCGGCCCTTGTCGGCCTCCCTCTCATCGGCTCTGTCGCGGCAGGTGTGCCGGGCCGGTCACGTGCCGCAGGTCCCCGGCGTCCAGCCGGACCCGCAGCGGTCCGTCGGTCCGCACGTCGACCGCCTCACGGGTGATGTCCAGCCGCACCCGGCGCCCCAGGCAGCGGAAGCGCAAGCCCAGGCCCTCCCACGCGGTGGGCAGCCGCGGATCGAGGAGGAGCGTCCCGTCTCTCACCCGCGCCCCCGCGAAACCGGCGAGCAGCGCCTGCCACACACCGCCGAACGTGGCCAGGTGGAGCCCGGCGGCGGTGGTCCCGGTCAGATCCTCGAGGTCGAGGGCCAGCGCGACGCGGAGCAGCTTCAGCGCCTCGTCGGGACGGCCCGCCCGGGCCAGCAGGCAGGCCGTGATCGCCGGCGAGAGCGAGGAGCCGTGCGCGGTGCGGGGGCCGTAGAAGTCGAGGTTGGCCTCCAGCGAACCGGCTCCGGTCTCCTCCGGTACCAGGTGGTGGAGCATGAGGACGTCGGGCTGTTTGATGATCTGTGTGGCGGCGACCCGCTCGCGGCCGAGCAGCAGGTCCGCGGCCACCGGCGGTGCGGCGACCTCGGCCATGGTCAGCGGTTCCCGCCGGAAGTAGCCCGCGAACTGCTCGTACCTGCCCGAGACGGGGTCGTAGCCGTCCACCAGGCGGTCCGCGAGCGCGCGCCACCGGCGCCCCTCCGCGCAGCCGGGGTCGAGAAGCCCGGCCGCCCGTCGCAGGTTCCACCGGGCCATCACGTTGGTGAAGGCGTTGTCCGCCACCGCCTCGTGATACTCGTCCGGCCCGATCACGCCGTCGATATGGGCCCTTCCGCCGTCGTCCACCCGGCAGCGCGACGCCCAGTAGCGGGCGGTCTCGACCAGCAGCGGGCGGGCCGGTCCCGCCAGGAAGGCACGGTCGCCGCTCCAGCGCGCGTAGTGGACCGCCGCCCAGGCGACGTCGGCGGTGATGTGCTCCTCCAGCTGCCCGGTGCGGACGGGGACGGCCTCGCCGCCCAGATGCCCGGAGACGGGGGTGACGTCCTCGCCGGTGGCCGCGGACTCCCAGGGGAAGCGCGCGCCCGCGCGGCCCGACGCGGCGGCGCGCGCCCGCGCCGCCGTCAGGCGGTGCAGCCGGTAGGCGACCATGGCCCTGGCCGCGGCGGGGTCCATGCTCACCACGGCGGGGAGCACGAACACGTCGGCGTCCCAGAAGACGTGCCCGGCGTAGGCGCCGCCGGACAGCCCGCGTGCGCCGACCGCCGCCTCGTCGTACCGGCCGACGTTGTTCCAGAGCTGGAACAACGCGAACCGCACGGCGAGCTGCGCGGCGGGATCGCCGGGGATGCGGATGTCCACGGCCCGCCAGCGCGCGGCCCACGCGGCCCGCTGCTCGGCGAGCAGCCGGTCGAACCCGAGCCGCTCGGCCGCCTCCAGCGCGGCGAGCGCGTCGCGCGGCACCGGCGGCCGGGCGGGACCGGCCGTGTACGCGGCGATCCGTTCCAGGGTCCGCACCCCGCCGTCACGGCCGACGCGCTGCGCCGCCACCGCGGCGATGCCCGCGTGGCCGTCGGTGACGCGTGTCCAGCGGTGACCGCTGAGCCGGCCCGTGGTGGATCGCCCGTCCGCGGGAGGTTGCAGGGGCGGTCCCGCGCGCAGCCGCCCCACCCCGGCCTCGGCGCGCATCGCCACCACGCCGGGGCGGGTGACGCAGGCCAGCCGCACCGTCCGTACGGGAGAATCGTGGCCGCGCTCCTCCCGGGCCAGCACGCCGGTACGCAGGTCGAGCATCCGCAGGTCTTCCCCGGCGGGCGGGCGCAGGGCGAACCCGGTCCACCGGGGGCCCGGCAGCAGACGTTGTCCGGCGCCGCTCCCGGTGTAGACCCCCGAGACGAGCACCATCGGGACCGACTTCGCGACGGGCTCCTCCACCGATCCGCGGGTCGCCAACCCCCCTGAGCCGAGGGTGAGCAGCGCCTCGGCCACCCGGTGCCGTGACGGGTCCGCACCCGTCTCGCGAATCGTCCACGCCGGGTCGTCGTCCACCGCGGGAATCCGGAGGTGCCGCCTGCGCCGCACCTGGTGGTCGAGCACGCGGAGCAGCTCGGCCGGCCCGCCGCCCAGATGGAGCAGGTTCGGCGCGACCCCACCGGGCTCCGGCCCGACCGACACGGCCGTCGCCCGGCCGGCTTCGGGGATCAGCGGGATCTCGCCGTGCGCGACGGCCCCGCCGGGCGGCCCGAAGCGGTCGGCCACGATCAGCACCAGTCCCGCGCCGATCCCGCGCCCGGCCAGATACGCGAAGACCGCCCGCATGGAGCCGGCCCCGTCGACCGGCCCGATCCCGGCGTACCGGCCGTCAGGGGAGAAGTCGTCCCCCGATCCCGCGATCGGCCACCCCGGCCGGGGACCGTCCCCGCGGACCTCGTACAGCTCCGTGCCGCCGCTCGCGCCCAGCCACAGGCGTCCGGGGCCGCGCGGCCGGACGTGCAACCGCCCGTCGACCGCGCCGACGTCCTCGCCGCTCATCACGGCGACGTCGACACCGGCGGCGCAGAGCGCCTCCACGCGGCGGCGGACCGGTACGGCGGAGGCGCCTCGCGGCACCCCGGTGGCATACCAGCCGATCACCACCGCCTCGAACGTGCGATCACGCAGCCGGCCGTCCGGCTCGCCCATCGGTCCTCACCGCCCGGCCGGTCACGGTGCGTACCCGGTCAGCTCGTACTCCGATCCGCCCCGGGAGACGTACCGCACGCCGCTGATCCCGAGGAGCCACAGCAGCCGGTCGGACAGCCCGGTCAGCAGCAGCACGCCCTCCGAGGCGCGGGCGTCCTCAGCGCAATGTTGCAGCGCCCGCAGGCCCGACATGTCGCAGAAGGTGACGCCGGACAGATCGAGCACCGCACGCGGGCCGCTGCGCTCCAGGACGGTGCCGACGAGTTCGCAGAGCGGCTCCGCCGTCGCCAGGTCCAGCTCGCCCCGTACCGAGATCACGGTCATGCCGTCGGGCCGCACCCGCGTGGTCGCGCGGAGCGGTCCCGGAAGCGGGAACGGGTCCCCGTTCCCGCCCGCGGGCCGGCCACTGCACCCGCGCTCGCCCGTCTTCATGAGGACCCCCGTGATGAGAACCACCATCTAATGGAATGGTGACGAGCGCCCGCCCCGTCCCGTAGGGCCGAAGGTCCCAAACATCACCTAAAACGACAAATGGGACAAATATCGTCACCACTCCCGGCGGGAGGCGTGTCCAAGGTCCGGCGCCCGGGGGACGGAAGTCCCTGTGCCACGAACCACACCCGGCGAAGGCTGGAATGCAGAGCGCTCTCCACGGGAGGTGGGCCCGAATGAACCGGCGACACACGTCCATCGCCCTTGACCCCGGCGACGTGCAGGTGGAGGCACACGGCGCGATCGCGGCCGCGGCGGCCGACGACGCCCGCAGGATGGTGGCGGGACTGACCTCGACCGCCCACGAGCCCGTGCTGCACGCCCGGGTGAAGCTCGGCGCCTCGGCCGACCCGGCCGTGGCGCGCCCCTGCACCGCGCAGGCCAACATCGACGTCAACGGGCGGATCGTGCGCGCCCAGGCGTCCGCCGAGTCCATGCACCGGGCGGTCCGCCTGCTCGGCGACCGGCTCCAGATCCGGTTGCGCCGTACCGCGCGTGACTGGGAGAGCCTGCGCGGACGGTACTCCGCGGACGCCGATCATGAGTGGCGGCGTTCCAGCCCTCCCCGCCCTCCCCTGCCCTACTTCCCCCGGCCCGCCGGGGAACGCCGGATCGTCCGGCACAAGGCCTACGAGCTGGCCCGCGCCACCGTCGAGGAGGCGGCCTTCGACCTGGAGCAGCTCGACTACGACTTCCACCTGTTCACCGAGGCGCTGACCGGTCAGGACAGCGTCATCTGCCGCAGCGACGACGGCTACCGGCTGGCACAGCTCGACCCCCAGCCCCACCGGCTGGGCCCGACGTCCGTACCGCTCACGGTCAGCGCCATGCCGGCGCCCGTCCTCGACGCGGCGGAGGCGGCGGAACGGCTTGAGATCACCGGGCTGCCCTTCGTCTTCTTCACCGACGCCGCCACCGGACGGGGCAACGTCGTCTACCACCGCTACGACGGCCACTACGGGCTCATCACGCCCAGCGCCTGACCTTCCTCCCGGCGGGCACCGGTTCCGGGACCGGACCCGCGCCACCCGGGATCTCCACGATCCGAGGAGAAGCGATGATGCAGAACCGGAACGGCACCGTGACGATCGCCTGGCGCGGCGGTGACCGCTTCGACATCCAGATCCGCCGCCACGCCGTCCGCGTCGACCAGCCCAGGGACTTCGGCGGCGGCGACACCGGCCCCGACCCGGTCGAGCTGTTCGTCGGGACCCTCGCGGCCTGCGTCGCCCACCGCGCCGAACGCTATCTCCACCGATGCGAGATGCCCGCCGGCGTCACCGTGACCGCCCACTACGACCTGGACATCCGCCCGGCGCGGGTGGGCCGGATCGAACTGGTCGTCGACGCCCCCGGGGTTCCCGCAGGGTTGCGGGACTCCTTCGCCACAGTCGTCGAGCACAGCGCCGTGCACAACTCCCTGCGGCTGCCACCGGAGATCACCGTGCGGATCCAGGCCGGCGAGGCGGAGCCGCAGCCGACCGGACGTCTCCCCTCTCCGACGTTCACCTCCCGGCGAAGCCGGGAAAAGGACGAAATATCCACTGAATCCACAAAAGGGACAGAATCGCCATGAAAGCAGAGGTCGGGGACCGCTTGATCGTTGAAAGCGCCCACTTGGGAGAACCGCGCCGCATAGGCATCATCACCGCGCTGCACCACGCCGACGGCTCGCCGCCGTACGACGTCCGCTGGCTCGACCAGCAGCACGACGTCATGGTCTTCCCCGGGCCCGACGCCCATATCGAACACCCGCAGGCGACTCCCGGAACGCCCTGACCGGGCCACCGGCACGGAACCGTCAGGCGGTGGCGGCGTCCGGGGGTCCAGCGGCGCGGTCACCGCTTGCTCATCCCGCAGCACCCTGCCGACGGCGTCACCGTCGGCGGTCTCCTGCCCGACCAGGATCGCGTACTCGACCGGGATCCCGGCGAGCCGGTCGAAGGGCGCCGCGGTGGGCGCGCCGGACCGGATCCGGCGCGCCCGGCACGGGCACGGCTCCCGCACCTCCCGCCGCCCGCGGCCGGGCGGCGCTAGTGACCCATCACGGGCCTCGCCCCCGCGGCCCGGACCGGCAGGTGTTCGCGGATGAGCAACCCGCTGGCGGCCAGCACCCACAGGGCCGTCAGCACGCCGGGCAGGTACCCCACCAGCAGGCCGTCGGGTGCCAGTACGCCCTCCCTGATCCCCACCGTGAACGCGGCCAGCACGTTGAGCACGGCGACGAGCAGGGCGAACCAGGCCATCCACCGCGGGAACACACGCGTGCGCATGATCGCCACGGCCGAGGCCCCGAAGGGCACGGCCACCGCGATCCCGGCGATCGTGCCCATCACCGCCAGGACGGTGTACGGACCGGCGGCGATCGCCAGCAGGGCCGGGTTGGCGGTGAAAGCGGTGGCCATTCCGGCCAGCACGGATATCGCCACGAACCCGATCCCCGCGATGAGGACATACCCCGCGAGCACCATCGCGGGCGCGTCACCGGCCTCGTCCGCGCGCCGGAAGGCGGTGGCCAGCGCGACGCCGAACCACAGGAGCAGGACCGTCGAGACGGCGTAGAGCAGCGCCCCCGCCAGGATCTGGGTCCGATACTCCAGCAGGTAACCGGAGATCGTCGTCGCGGGGTCCGCGATCCTCGGCGTGCCCCCCATCACCAGCCGCCCGACGATCGCGAACACCAGCGCGCCGACGCCGGCCAACCCTCCCCAGCGGAACTCGTGGCTTTCCTTCATGTGAATCACCCCTGATTCAACAGTCAGTCACGATATTTGCTGCTTTTAGGGTCTAAAGTCCCTTCTGTTGGCGTAGTAGTCCTGTGCCGGGACCCGATGTCCCACGGATTCCGGCGGGTGAGAGCCGGGCGTGCCCGGTCACCCGTAGGCCGGGCGCGTCATCTCGAAGGGCGAGCCGATCGCGGCGTACGCGTCCGAGGGGGGCGGGCTCTCCACCCGGCCGACCTGTCCCGGCGCCACCACGACCGTCGGGCACGCCGCCCGGGCGAGGCAGGACCGCAGGGTCGCACCCGTGTAGCCCCGGGCGTCGTCCACCGGCCGGCGACATCCCAGGACCAGGAGATCGGCCGTCCCGGAATGGCGGAGCAACGCCCGCTCGGCCCGTTCCCGGCAGATCACCGAACGTACCGGCACCTCCGGACACCCGTCGCGGACCGCCGCGACCGCCGCGGCGACGACGGCCTCGGCGGCCGCCCGCTGCGCGGTCTCCTCCGCGGGCGCCGGCGGGGGCGCGTACGGCGCGCGACATCCCGGCAGCTCGCCCCACGCGTGCAGGACGACCAGCTCCGCGCCTGTGCGGCGGGCCTGCTGCGCGGCCCACCCCAGTGCCGCCCACGCGGCGGCCGAGTCATCGACGCCGACGACGATGCGGAAGTACGGCCCTGGATACGTCATGACAAGCTCCTCGATCCGTCCGATGGGTTCCAACAGCGGGGCTGCGCGGCCACCGGCCCCTGCGCAGGGGACATGGCCGCCAGCTCGGCGGCTATCTCGTCGGCCCAGGCGCGGATCCTCTCGGGGTCGCGGTAGTCGCCCGCGGCGCTCTCGGCGACCCTGGAGGCGATGAATCCCCGGGCGTCCCGGGCCAGGCGCCCGCCGAAGGTCCGGTGCTCCCGCGCGTCCACGGCGGCGCAGGCCCTGACCACGTGCGCGACGGGCGGGAGATCCGCGTCGTCGGCGGACCGGTCCAGCGGGCCGCTGCTGAACAACCAGACCGGCCTGTCGCGCAGCGCCCGGGCGTGGCGGCGGACGAAGCGGCGCGCGTCCCTGTGCCAGCGCCCCGCGTACAACGCCCCGCCGAGGACCACCGCGTCGTAGGGGGTGACGTCCCCGACCGAACCGGCCGCCCTGACCTCGGCGTCGCAACCGTCCCGCCTGAGACGGTCGCCGATCCATCCGGCGATCTCGGCCGTGGAGCCCCGCTCGGACCCGTGGACCACCAGTACGCGCGTCATCCGATCCACCTCCCCTTTTTCCCTCCCTTGGCCTTCGCCTCCAGCCTCGGTCGACGGGCCCCGCGGTGGGCAGGGGCGCAGGGCCCGCCGGAGCGGGACCTTCGGCACCACCGCGACTACGGACACCTCCGGCAGGACCGTCGGACAGGAAATGTCAAGGCACAGTGACGCACCTGTCAGGGACTTTGGTCCCTAGCGAGGGGTGCCTCCGGGCGTGACAGAGTAAAGCTCGTGGAATGGGGCGGGACGGGATGAGCGAGCGAGTACTGCACGAGATTCCCCGAGAGGAGTCGCTCCGCCTGCTCGCCGGCGCGGCGATGGGGCGGGTGGTGTTCACCCTGCACGCGCTCCCGGCGATCCGGCCGGTCAACCACATCGTCGACGACGGGGACATCATCATCCGCACCCACATGGGTGCCGCCATCACCGCGGCGGTCAACGGCCACGAGACGGTGGTCGCGTACGAGGCGGACGTGATCGACCCGGAGGACCACATCGGCTGGAGCGTGGTCGTGGTCGGTCCGGCCCGCGTGGTCCACGACGAGACGGAGATCTCCCGGTACCGGCGGCTGCTGCGCCCGTGGGTGTCCGGGAACATGGACCACGTGATCCGCATCAGGCCCCAGCTCGTCACCGGGTTCCGGCTGGTGACCTTCGGCGAGGCGGCGGAGCCGAAGGACCTCTGACGCGGCACCGGGCGCCCGGGAAGTCTTGCAGCATGTCGAGCCCTGACGGATGCGACACGCTGCCGCGCGACGGAGGGATCGCCCACGTCAGACCCCGGGGTGACGCACGGCACCCGCAGGACCGGGATTCGGTTCCTCGGATGCGGGATCAGTCCCGGGACCGGTTCCGCCTCGGGCCCGGGATCAGTTCTGCCTCGGCCTGCGCCACCGCTGGTCGGCCAGGCGCCAGGCCCTCTCCCACTCGGCCTCGCGGCGCCGGTTCAGCAGGAACCGGACGCCGGCCAGGCAGAGCAGCAGGATCATCCCGCCCCAGACGGCCACTCCGATCACGGTGAGCACGGTGACCATGACCGTCCTCAGGTGGCTCTGCGGGAAGTCCGTGGGCCTGCCGGCGGCGTCGAGCCAGATCTGGGTGCGGGAACCGACCGGCACGATCGCCGGGAGCACCACCTGCCCCGTTCGCGGGGTCCCGTCCGGGGCCGTCCACCGCACCGTGCGCGTCCGGCCCGCGGCGGTGTAGCCGGGGGTCTGCGGCGCGCCCACGACCTCGGCGACGACCGGCCGCCGGTGCGGAGAGCCGGTGATCTCGGCCCGGAGGCCGTCGGCGTACGTCTGCCGCCCGAGCACCGCCACCGGCCACATCCCGACGACGAAGACCAGCACGGTCACCAGCACGGCGACCGTCTCCAGCCGGTCCGAGCGCCTGCGCAGGGGATTGCGATCGAAACGATGCAGGCGCAGGCAGCGTACGAGCCAGGAGTTCGAGGAATTCATCGGGTCACCTCCCACCGGCCGACGCATGCCTCCACGGTCCGGCCTCGCGCCGGCGCGTGCCAGGGCCCTTGGTTCGTCGTGCTCAGAGCCGAAAGTCCATCCCTCTCCGACTCTGTCGGCCGATTCGGCCTCGATCCTCACGACCCGCGCGTCCGGCGTCCGACGACGGCACCCGGCGTCGACCGACGGGAATCGGCCGGCAGAGCCATCTTCAGGAGAGATTCCCCTGATCAGGGCCTGTGAACGCGCCGGAGACCGGCGAGGCGCCGGCCTCCCGTCCGATCACGGGGACGACGTCCCGCGCTGCTCCAGCGGGACGCTCCACGTCAGGCGGGTGCCTCCCCGCGCCGGCGCCTCCGCCGTGAACGATCCGCCCAGGCGCTCGGCCCGGTCCTGCAGGTTCCGCAGACCGCTGCGCCGGCCCCCTTCCGGGAGCCCGACCCCGTCGTCCTGCACCACCAGGGTCAGCCGGCCCTCGTGCGCCCGGGCCAGCACCTCGACCTTGGAGGCCCGGGCGTGCCGCACCACGTTCGACAGCGCCTCGCGCAGCACCGCCGGCACGTGGTCGGCCACCCGCTGGGGCACCGCGCTGTCCAACCGGCCCTCCATGCTCAACCCCGGCATGAAGCCCAGATGGCCGCGCGCCTCCTCCACCAGGGCGACGAGCTGCACCCGCAACCCGGTCTCGCCCCGCTGCGCGGGCGTCTGCAGCGCGAAAATCGTCGAGCGGATCTGCCGGATCGTGCCGTCCAGCTCGCCGATCGCGCTCTGCACCCGCGCCACCGCCTCCGGCCGCTCCACCAGCGGCACCGTGCTCATCAACGTCATGGCGACGGCGAACAACCGCTGGATCACCACGTCATGCAGGTCCTTGGCGATCCGGTCGCGCTCCTCCAGCAGCCCCAGCCGCTCGGCGTCCATCCGGCTCTCGGCCAGCTCCAGCGCCACCGCGGCCTGCCCGGCGAACGACTGCAACATGCTCACCTCGGCCCGGTTGAACGGGATCCGCCCCGACCGCTTGCCCAGCCACAACACCCCCCGTACCGCGCCGGAGGCCCCCATCGGCACCGCCGCCGCCGGCCCCCGCGACGTCTGCCCGGCCGCCCGCGCCGGCAGCCACCCCCCGCCCGGATCGGCCACCGTCACCGGTTCGCCTCCGGCGAAGGCCCGCCCCGCCGGCGACTCCTGCGTCACCGTCCGCCCCGGTTCGGGTGCCAGGCCCTCTTCGGCCGCCCCGTCGACGAGGACCACCCGCAACACCCGTCCCGCCCACACCGGCGGCACCCGCCCGATCTCCGGCTGCGCCCTCTCCGCCTCGGGTTCCGGCGCCCGGCCGGTCTCCCCCGGCTCCGCCCGATCCGCCTGCCCGGTCTCCTCCGGCAGGAGCACCGCCACGGCATCGGCCCCGGCCATCTCCCGCGCCCGCCGCGCGATCACCGTCAGCACCTCCTGCGGCGCCGCGCCCGACAGCAGGCTCGTCGTCACCTCCGACGAGGCCCGCAGCCACATCTCCCGCCGCCGCGTCTCCTCGTACAGCCACGCGTTCTCGATCGCCACCCCCGCCGCGGCGGCCAGCGCGGCCACGATTGCCTCGTCGTCCTCGTCGAACTCGCCGCCGCCGCGTTTCTCCGTCAGGTAGAGGTTCCCGAACACCTCCTCCCGCACCCGTACCGGCACGCCCAGGAACGACCCCATCGGCGGGTGTCCCGGCGGGAAGCCGAACGACTCCGGGTGGTCGGCGATACGCGCCAGGCGCAACGAGCGCGGCTGCTTGATCAGCAAGCCCAGCAGCCCCAGCCCGTGCGGCCAGTGCTCGATCCGCGCGATCTCCTCCTCGCTCAGCCCCACCGGCACGAACTGCACCAGCGTGCTGGCCTCCCCGATCACGCCCAGGGCCCCGTAGGTGGCGTCCACCAGCGTGGCCGCGGTCTCCACGATCCGGCGCAGCACCGTCTCCAGATCCAGATCGCTGCCCACCGACACCACCGCGTTCAGCAACGCGCGCACCCGATCCCGGGTGTTCAGCACCGTCTCCAGCCGCACACGCAACTCCGCCGGCAGTTCGTCCAGGTGCATGTGCGGCATCACGGTTCGTGGCATCCCCCTTGCCATACGTCAAGTCTGACATCCACGCGCGTCAGGCCCCAACCGCCGGCGCCGGTGGCGCACCCACCGCGCCCGGGGCCCGCCCGGTCCGCCGCGGTGGTCGAAAGGCCCCGGCATCGAGGACCTCTGGCCTCTGCCCCGCCGCCCGGCGCGGCGGTGTGATGGAGACCCGGGGAGCGCGGCGGGAGACAGACGTGTCCCCCGGTACCGAGCTCCGGGACGGGAACCGGCGGCGGATCCGCCCCGCCGGACCGGGCCCGCAGACACGCACCGGCAGGAGGTTCAGCGATGCAGGTGAAGGTCAAGGACGTCATGACCAGGCAGGTGGCGTCGGTCAACGGCGCCACCCCGTTCAAGGATGTCGCCGAAGTGCTCATCGCCCACGGTGTGAGCGCGGTCCCCGTCGTGGACGGCGAGGGACATGTCATCGGGGTCGTCTCCGAAGCGGACCTGCTGCACAAGGAGGAGTTCCGGGAGCGCTACTACCGGGAGGGCTACCAGCCGCCGCTGCGCGCCCGGATGCGCCACCACCTGGGCCAGGAGGGCGACCACGGCAGGGAGAAGGCCCAGGGCGACACCGCCGCGGAGCTGATGACCGCTCCCGCGGTCACGGTCCAGCCGTACGCCTCCATCGTGACCGCGATGCGGCTCATGGAGGAGTACGGGGTCAAGAGACTGCCCGTGGTGGACGGCGAGGGGATCCTGGTGGGCATCGTCAGCCGTCGTGACCTGCTGAAGGTCTTCGTCCGCACCGACGCCGACGTCGCCGGCGAGGTGCGTGAGGAGATCCTCGGGCACTCCCTGTGGGTCGAGCCCAACGACGCCGCCGTCACCGTCGCGAACGGGATCGTCACGCTGACCGGCCGCATGCACCGGCGCAGCGACGCCCAGCTCGTGGCGCGGATGACCCGCCGGGTGAACGGGGTCGTCGACGTGATCGACCGGCTGGAGTGGGACGTGGACGACGCCCCCTCCTGGGGAGGACGGTAGGGATGCTGGTCCGCGAGGTCATGAGCAGCCCGGTGATCACCGTCCACCCCGCCGACACGGTACGGCGGGCCGTCAGGGTCCTGCACGCGCACGACATCACCGCGGTCCCGGTGCTGGACGGGGCCGGGCACCTGGTCGGGATCGTCAGCGAGATGGACCTGCTGCGCGGCGAGTTCGCCCCGGATCCGCGTGCGAGCCTGAGACCGGTCGCCGGGCACGACGCGCCCCCGCCCCGCCGCGTCGAGGAGGTCATGACCCGGCAGGTCGTCACCGTCACCGAGGCCACCGACGCGGCCACGCTCATCGATCTCCTGGTGAGCAGGCGCATCAAGAGCCTGCCGGTGGTCGCGGGCGACCGCGTCGTGGGCATGGTCAGCCGCCGGGACCTGATCGCCGTGCTGGCCCGACCGGACGAGGAGCTGCGTGCCGACGTGATCGCCGCGCTGCGCGAGCAGTATCCCTCCGGCCCCCGGTGGGACGTCGTCGTCCGCGACGGGGTGGCGGAGGTGCGCGCGGACGCCGACGAGTCCGGTGCGTCCGGGGAGCACACCCGGATCGCCGAGCTGATCGCCCGTACGGTCCCCGGCGTCGTCCGGGTCGGGCATCCCGGGTGAGCCGGGCATCCAGGTGAGGTGACGGACGCCGGACGCGCACCGGGGTCTCAGGTCTCCGGCAGATCACATCGGACGGCCGGACGGTCACCAGGTCGTCACGGTCGTAGTCGGCCTCGACGTGCAGGCCGACGACTCCCCCGGCGCCGCGGGCGGCCCCGGCGAGCCGGACGAGCGGCGGCGGAAGAGCGATGAGGGACTTTCGTCCTGGCCGGCGTGCCCGTTGGGCACTCACCCGGCGCCCGTCCCCGTCCCCAGGCTGGGAGGGAACGCGTGACGCGCCCGGCGCCGCCCGGCGCGCGGGTCCGTGACCGAGGATCGGGAGGGGAACATGAAGGCTCTGGTGTACGAGGGCTCCGGCCGCAAAGCCTGGACCGAGGTTCCCGACCCGGTGATCCGCGATCCCCGTGACGCGATCATCCAGGTCGACACGGTGACGATATGCGGCACGGACCTGCACATCCTCGGCGGCGACGTCCCCGAGGTGGAGCCGGGGCGGATCCTCGGCCACGAGGCGGTCGGCACCGTGGTCGACGTGGGCGACGCCGTCGTCGGGCTGCAGCCGGGCGACCGGGTCCTCGCCTCGTGCATCTCCGCCTGCGGCCTGTGCTCCTACTGCCGGCAGGCGCGGTACGGGCAGTGCCTGGGCGGGGGCGGCTGGATCCTCGGCCACCTCGTCGACGGCGTCCAGGCGGAGTACGCGCGGCTGCCGTTCGCCGACCTGTCCACCCACAAGCTCACGCCCCGCGTCAGCGACGAGGCGGCCGTGATGCTCGCCGACATCCTGCCCACCTCCTACGAGGTGGGGGTGCTCAACGGCGGGGTCCGGCCGGGCGACACGGTGGTCATCGTCGGGATGGGCCCGATCGGGCTGGCCGCGATCCTGACCTCGCGCCTGTACTCCCCCTCCCACATCATCGCGGTCGACAAGGCCGACAGCCGGCTCCAGGCCGCCAAGCGGCTCGGCGCCGACATCGCCGTCAAGCCCGGTGACGACCCGCTGGAGGTGATCCGCTCGATGACCGGCGGCCTGGGCGCCGACGTGGCGATGGAGGCCGTGGGTGTGCCGGAGACCTTCGAGCTGTGCACCACGCTGATCCGGCCCGGCGGCCGGGTGGCCAACATCGGCGTCCACGGGCGCTCCGCCACGCTCCACCTGGAGGACCTGTGGAGCCGTGACGTCACCATCACCACCGGGCTGGTCGACACCTTCTCCACCTCGAACCTGCTCACCATGCTGGGCAACGGGCAGCTCGACGTCGGCCACATGGTCACCCATCGCTTCCCGCTGGACGACTTCGTGAAGGCGTACGAGGTGTTCGCCGATCCCGTGCGGAGCGGTGCCCTGAAGGTCGCGCTGACGCGTGCCTGAGCGCCGCGCCACCCCCGTCCGGGCGCTCGCGACGGCCGCCGACGCCGACGCCTCAGCCCGCGCCGGGCCCGGCCGGGTAGCGCAGGATCCGGTCGTCGCCGTCGCGCACGTCACCGCGCCCGTCGGTGTTGGACGTGGTCAGCCAGAGCGCCCCGTCCGGGGCCACGGCGACCGTGCGCAGCCGGCCGTACCGGTCGGCCAGCTCGGCGCGGGGCTCGCCGGTCCGGCCGTCGCGCAGCGGCACCGTCCACAGCCGCTCCCCCCGTAGCGCCGCCACGTACAGCGTGTCACCGGCGATGGCGGCGCCGGACGGGGACGCCTCGCTCGTGGACCACGTCACGAGCGGGTTGGTGAACCGCCCGCCGCGTGTGTCGCCGGTGCCCTCCACCTCCGGCCAGCCGTAGTTGCGGCCCGGCTCGATGAGGTTGACCTCGTCGAGGCGGTTCTGCCCGAACTCGGTCGCGAACAGCCGCCCCCGCCCGTCCCAGGCCAGTCCCTGGACGTTGCGGTGGCCGAGGCTGTAGACCGGCGAGCCCGGCGTCGGGTTGCCCGGCGCGGGGTCGCCCTCCGGGGTCAGCCGCAGGATCTTGCCGTTCGGCCCGTCGGGGTCCTGCGACGAGTCGCCCTCCCCGGCGTCGCCGGTGCCGGCGTACAGCATCCCGTCCGGTCCGAACGCGATGCGGCCGCCGTTGTGGAAGGAGGCGTTGGCGATGCCGTCGAACAGTACCTCCGGGGTGTCGTCGTCGAGCCGGAAGCGCACGATCCGGTTGTC
Organism: Streptosporangium fragile; assembly: GCF_039534445.1. NCBI lineage: Bacteria > Bacillati > Actinomycetota > Actinomycetes > Streptosporangiales > Streptosporangiaceae > Streptosporangium > Streptosporangium fragile. The sequence goes on from NZ_BAAAVI010000064.1 coordinate 49,747, forward strand.
GGACTCGGTGGTGAGGTAGGCGTACACGTACCGGTCGGTGGCGTAGTCCGGTGACACGGCGAGCCCGAGAAGGCCGCCCTCGCCGCCGGCGGCGACGTCCGGCACCCGGTAGACCTCGCGTGCCCGCCCGCCGCGTGCCGGCACCTGGAGCACCCGGCCGCTGTCGCGCTCGGCGACGAGCGCGTCGCCGTCCGGCAGGAACGCCAGCCCCCAGGGCACCTCGATCCCGCGGGCCACCTCCTCTCCGGCGCCGAGGTCGGGAACCCCGCCCGGAGTGCTGGTGGCACGCGAGGTGGGCGGCGGCGCGGCGGCGCTCGGGGAGGCCGCGACCTCGGCGTTCGGGTCGCCGGTGCAGGCGGCCAGCACGAGGGCCAGGCCGGCGGCCGCCGCGAGCCGGCTCGCGTTCTTTCTCATGGTCACTCCTTCTCCGGTCGGGGCTCCGATGCCGGGGCTCCTGTCCCCTCAACCGTTCCCCTCCCCGCGACGGTTCCCCGGCCCGGCGTGCCCGCGCGGCGCGGGCACGCCGGGCAAGGAGGGCTGAACGCGGAAGAGGACGGGACCTTCGTCCCTTAGCACGGCCTCGGGTGATCGGTGAGTCTTGAGGACATGAAAGTCGATTCAGCGGGCCTGGACGTGCTCTCCCGCGAGGAGTGTCTCGAACTGCTGTCCTCGACGCCGATCGGGCGGATCGTCTTCACCGACCGTGCCCTTCCCGCGGTGCAGCCAGTCATCTTCTGCCTGGACGGTGAGGACATCGTCATCCGCACCGGTGCGGAATCCAAGCTGGCCGCCGCCACCCGCGACACCGTGGCGGCCTTCGAGAGCGACGACTTCGACCCGCGGACGCACGCCGGCTGGTCGGTCACCGCCGTCGGACGCACGCGTGCCGCCCATGACCCCGCGGAGATCGCCCGGCTGTCGGCGCTGCCGCTGGCGGCGTGGATGCCGGGGAAGCGGGACCATTTCATCGTGCTCAGCACCGAGCGGCTCTCCGGCCGCCGCATCCGGTCCCAGTCTGTTCCCCGTTGAGATCATGGAGCGGTCCGGCGGCGGCGGATCCAGATCAGGGCGCCCCGTAAGCGGAGGCCGGCGAGGTGACCGGTCGGCCGCCTGTTCGGCCTTCCCCGGGAAGGAGATCCGCATGTCGTCCTCCCGGAACGACGGCAGATCCACGGTCGGCGGGCAGCGGCAGCCGAAGCCCGGTTCAACCGGCGGCGCACGTCCTTGACCGGCGGGCCGGGAGGATCGGCATGTATGTCGTGGAGATCGGAACAGCCGCTCCGATGACGACGCCGCAGGCCTTCCAATGATCTACAAGCCGTTTCCCAGTGCCGCCCCCTAGCCTTCCCTGCACACCTGGCCGGCCGACGCCACCCGCTGCCGCCGCGCGAAGATGCCCGGCCGGGCCGCCTTCGCCACAGACCGGGCCGCCCCGTGCGGGCCGGCACGGGCACACCGGAACACGCATCCGCCCTTTCGAAAGAGCCCGCATGACTGACAAGACCGCCCTGGGTGACCGCATCAAGGGCTACGAGCGGCCGACCCGCATGGTGCTGCCGCGCCGCACCTTCTCCGTGGTCCGCGTGGACGGCCGCGCCTTCCACCGTTTCCTACGGCACGCCGACAGACCGTACGACTTCGCCGTGGTGAACGCCATGAACGCCGTCGCCGAAGCCCTGTGCGCGGAGATGTCCGGCGCCGTGTTCGC
>NZ_BAAAVI010000065.1:0-51440 GCF_039534445.1 Streptosporangium fragile
GGGCCGGCGGGCCCGGCGCCCCGGGACGGGCGCCCGGGGCGGCCCGGCGCGGCGCGGCACGCTGGACGGGCCGGGCGGCACTCGCCGTCGTGTCGGCGTGGCTGCTCCTCGCGCTCGTCAACTGGCTGACCGGCAGGTTCTGGTGGTGGGGCGGCGCGGTCCCGCTCCTGCCGTTCTTCGCCGTGCCGCTCCTGCTCCTCGGGTCGGTGCCGATGCTCCTCCTCGCCCGCACCCGGCTGCCCCGCCTGGAGCGGGTGCTGGTCAGCCTGTCGGCGGCGGGGGTGGCGCTCATCGTCCTGCGCCGGCTCCTCACCGGCCGGACCTGGATCTGGGTCGTCCCGGACCTGATGGTGCCGCCCCTGCTGTACGCGCTGCTGCCGGCGGCGCTGCTCGCCACCCTCGCGGTGCTCGGGCTGTGCCGGATCAGCGTCGCCGTGACCGCCCGGCGGTGGACGGCCCTGCTCGCCGTGACCGCCCTCGGGCTCGGTCTCGACCAGGCGGGACTCACCCTGCGGATGCCGTGGGACGGCGGGGACGGGCCCGCCCCGCCCGGTGCGCTCCGCGTCGTCTCCTGGGACACCTACTGCTGGAACACCACCGACGATCCCGGCGGCTTCTTCCGCTACCTGAAGAAGTGGGACGCCGACGTCTACCTGCTCCAGGAGCACTCGGGGTGCGGGCCCGGCGCCCCGGTGCCCATCGAGGACGGGGAACTGCTGCGGCGGGAGTTCCCCGCCCATCACGTCGTGGCCGCCGACGGCCTGCTCACGATCTCGCGCTTCCCCGTGGCGGCGCAGGTGCCGCTGGGGACGAACCCGAACCCGTTCGCGCCCCGCTGGGTGCGGGCGGCCCTGCGCACCGACCTGCGGATCGGCGAGCGCCCGCTCTCGGTGTACAACGTGCACCTCTACGACATGCTCTACCTGAGCTCCAGCCCTCTCACCCCGCGGTTCCACCGCGCCATCGAGGCGTTGGACGCCGAGCGGAGAACCCAGTTCGACGCGCTCGCCGCCGACATCGACGGCAACCCGAACCCCGTGCTGGTCTCCGGCAACCTCAACACGCTGCCCGGCATGGGACACCTGCGGCGGCTGGATCACCTCAGGGACGCGGCGCGCGCGGGCGGGTCGCCCTACCCGGCGACGCTGACGTTCGCGGGCCTGCGGCTGTGGCGGATGGACTGGACCCTCACCTCGCACGACGTGCGCGTCCACCGCTACGACCTGCGCTCCCCGGAGGGGATGTCGAGCCACCACCTTCAGGACATGGTCGTCTCCCTGTCCGCCGACGAAGGTGCCGCGCCGCCCCCGCGCCGGAACCCGGACCCGAAGGAGGGATGAACCATGAAACCGGACCGTCCACTGGTCACCGTCATCGTTCCGAACCACAACCACGCGCGGTTCCTGCCGCTGTGCCTCGCGGCCGTCCAGGCGCAGACCTACTCCCCCCTGGAGATCGTGGTGGTGGACGACTGCAGCACCGACGACTCGGTGCGGATCGCGGAGTCCATGGGGGTGAGCGTGCTGCGGACCGCGGAGAACGGCGGCCCCGCCGTCGCCCGGAACGCGGGCGCCGCCCGGGCGAGCGGCGAGATCCTGTTCTTCGTCGACTCCGACGTGGCGCTGGCCCCCGACGCGGTCGCCACCGGGGTGGCGCTCCTGGAGGCGGACCCGGGCCGGGGGGCGGTGTGCGGCATCGAGGACCCCGAACCGCTGATCCGCTCGGGCAGGGTCGAGGACTACCGTTCCCTGCAACACCACTACTGGTCGATCGCCTCGGCGGGCGAGGTCTCCTTCCTGTGGTCGGCGATGTTCGCGATCCGCGCGGACGTCTTCGCCGAGATCGGGCCGTTCAACCCGCTGCTGCGGTACACCGAGGAGGTCGACTACGGCCAGCGGCTCAGCCGGCGGTACACCGTCCTGATCACCCCGGCGATCCACGGCCGCATGAGCCACGACCGTGAGCTCGGCGCGCTGCTGCGCAAGCTCTTCCACCGGGGCCGGCTCCGCGTCCCCCTCTACGCGAGAAGGCGGCGGTTCGCCCGGGGCTACGAGACGGCGTCCCGGGCCTGGGCGTCGGTGGCGGCGCTGCTCGCGGTCGCCGCCCTGCCGCTGCCCCTGGCGCTCGGCCCCGTCGCCGCCGCCGTGCCCGCGCTGCTCCTGGCCGCCTCGCTCGCCTGCGACGTGGGAATGTACCGGTTCGTCTTCGCCAGGCGGTGTCCGGTGTTCGGCGTCTTCTTCGCCGGCGTGCACTTCCTGGTGAACCTCGTCATCATCGGCGCCGTGATCGTCGGCGTGTTGCAGTGGCTGGGGTCCGGAAGGTTCCGCAGACTCTATGACGCACCGGTACCGGCCGCGTCACCGGCCGGCGGCTGATCACTTGGCCCGGCACCCGCGCGGGACGCGGCCGACGCCGTCACCGAGAGGAGCTGACACCGTGGAGAACGCGGCGCTTCCCGTCGACGGGCGGCCCCCGGACCGTCCCGGCCGGGCCGCCGTACCGGAGGCGGAGGAGACCCCGGACGTGAGGATGCCCGGATCACCCGCTCCCGGGGTCCGCCACCGGGGCGGCGCGTCCCGGTGGCGGGCCCGCCTGCTCCTCGGGGTCACGGCGGCGTGGCTGGTCTTCGTCGTCCTGCACCACCTGCTGTCCGGCCGGTTCTGGCTCTGGCTGCTGCCCGACCTGGTCCCGCCGATGGTCTACCTCGCCGCCCCGCTCCTGCTGCTGGCCGCCGCGCCGCTGGCCGGCCGGTCCCGGCGGCGGTGGTGCGCGGCCCTGGCGGCCGTCTCCCTCGTCCTCGGCGCCGGCCAGAGCGGGCTCGACCCGGGTGCCCTCGCGGGCGGCGGCGGGTCACCCGCCCCGGCCGGCGCGCTGCGCCTGGTGTCGTGGAACACCGAGTACTGGCACCAGGACGACGACCCGGAACGCTTCTACGGGTTCCTCAAGGACCGGCGCGCCGACATCTACGTGCTGCAGGAGTACATGCACTGGGTGGGCGACGATCCCCGGCAGATCGACGACCTGGCCCGGCTGCGCCGGGAGTTCCCCGGGTACCACGTCGCGGTCGACGGCGAGCTGGTCACGGTGTCGCGTTTCCCCATCGTGGCGACCACGCGGGTGGGGCCGGCCCGGACGCTGGACTCCCGGTCACCGTGGCGGTCGGCCTTCGACCTGTCCAAGGTCCTGCGCACCGACGTGCGGGTCGGCGCGTCCGTCCTGTCCGTGTACAACGTGCACATCCCCACGCAGTACATGCTCGACGAGAACCCGCTGACGCCGGAGTTCTACACGCGGCTGCGGGACCGGGACGCCCGGCGCGGGGCGCAGTTCCGTGGCCTGGAGGCCGACCTCGGCGCCAACCGCAACGCGACGGTGGTCACCGGCGACTTCAACAGCACCTACGCCATGGGAGACCTCCGGTGGCTGTTCCACCGGCTCTCCAGCGCGAACCGCGCGTCCCGCCGGCCGCACCTCGCCTCGTGGCCCGCCGGCGGCCCGGCCCTGTGGCAGCTCGACTGGACCTTCACCTCCTCGGTGGGGGTCCACCGCTACGACCTCCTGGACCCGCGCGGCATGTCCGACCACCGCGCGCAGGAACTGCTCGTCTCCCTCGGCGGCCCCGGCGGCCTCCCCCGGCCGTGACGGGCCGGGCGGGCGCCGCCGGGGCGAAGCCGCCGGGGCGGGCCGTCAGAGGTAGCGCAACCACAGGTAGGGGGTGACCAGCGCGACGGTGACGAGGGTGACGATCAACCCGTACCGGGTGAACTGCCAGAAGCTGATGGGAGTGCGGTTCCGGGCGGCGATGCCGAGGACCACCACGTTGGCCGCCGCGCCGACCGCGGTGGCGTTGCCGCCCAGGTCGGCGCCGAAGGCCAGCGCCCACCACAGGACCTGGGCCACGTCGCCGCCGCCGGAGGCGTTGACGAGATCGGCGACGATGGGGCTCATCGTGGCGACGTAGGGGATGTTGTCGACGACGGCCGACACCCCGGCCGAGCCCCACAGCAGGCCCATGGTGGTCAGCCCGAGCCGCCCCTCGGTGGCGCCGACGGCCGCCTGGGAGACCATCCCCATGACGCCGGTTTCCACCAGCGCGCCGACCATGACGAACAGCCCGGCGAAGAAGACCAGGGTGGGCCACTCGACCTCGCGCAGCGCCTCCTCGGTGGTGACCCGGGTGGCGGCCACCAGCACCCCGGCGCCCAGCAGCGCCACCACCGACGGCTCGTAGTGCAGCACCGGGTGCAGCACGAAAGCGGCCATCACCAGCCCCAGGACGATCAGGCTCTGCACCAGCAGCCGCCGGTCGGCGATCGCCTCCCGCTCGTTCAGCGCCATGATCTCCGCCGCCCGGTCGGGGTCGTAGCGGAAGGAGGCGCGGAACATGATCCGGCACAGCCCGATGAAGGCCACGACCAGCACGATCACCATGGGCGCCATGTGCACCAGGAAGTCGTTGAAGGACAGGCCGCCCCGGCTGGCGATGATGATGTTGGGCGGATCGCCGACCAGGGTGGCGGCGCCGCCGATGTTGGAGGCCATCGCCTCGGCGATCAGGTAGGGGGCGACCGGCAGCGCCAGCCGCTCGCACACCAGGAACGTCACCGGGGCGATCAGCAGCACGGTGGTGACGTTGTCCAGCATCGCCGAGGCGCCCGCGGTGATGACGACGAGCAGCACCATGAGCCGGAACGGGTACCCCCGGGCGCGCTTGGCGGCCCAGATCGCCAGGTACTCGAAGACGCCGGTCTCCTTCAGCACCCCGACGATGATCATCATGCCGAGGAGCAGGAAGATGACGTTCCAGTCGATGCCCGTCTCCTCCGAGAAGAAGGCGGCCTCCGCGTCGGTGGCGTGGATCAGCAGCATGAGCCCGGCCCCGCCGAGCGCGGCCGCCACCCGGTGGACCTTCTCGGTGGCGATGAGGGCGTAGGCGGCGACGAAGAAGGCGACGGAGGCCCAGGCCAGCGCCGTCATACGGTGAACATCCGGTCCAGCAGTGCCTGCAGCGTGACCGCGCCCACCAGGCTGCCGCCCTCGACCACGGCCACCAGCGGGCTGCGGGTGCGGGCCATCAGCGCGGCCAGCTCCAGCACGGTGGCGTCGGGATCGGTGACGGGCAGCTCACGTGGTTCCGGCGGCAGGCACTCGCGCACCGTGCGCCCCTGCATCCCCCGTAGGAAGGCGTCGGCGTGCGCCTCGTCGATGACGCGGGCGAGCGCGGGGTCGTCCTGGCAGTAGGTGGGCACGGCCAGCCGCAGCACCTGGGTGCCGGGCAGGATGCTCCGGGGCAGGTCCCGCTCGTCCACCACGATCAGGCCGGGCAGGTCCTGGTCGGCCAGCAGGCGCGCCGCCTCCACCACGGGCGTGTCCAGGCCGACGGTCGGGAAGGGGGCTACCAGGTCACGAGCACGCAAGGGGCCGACCTCTCACATCTCTCATCGGGGACATGACATGCCGACCAGACTTCCCGGCGCACCTGGCGGCAATCTACCAGTACCCTCCGAGGACGATCGGTGGCGGTACCGGCCGTACGGGACCGGCCGGGCCCGCCCGCCCGGCCCGTCCGCCCACCTGCCCCGTCCGCCCACCTGCCCCGTCCGCCCGCGCGGCCGGGGACGGCCCGCCGGCATCACCCCCGCGACGGGGCTCCCCCGGCCGCCTCGGCCAGGCTCCGGGGCCGCAGGTCGGTCCAGTGCACCCGCACGTACTCCAGGCAGGCGGCGCGTCCCTCGGGCCCGAACACGCTCGTCCACCCGTCGGGGACCGGGGCGAACGACGGCCAGAGCGAGTGCTGCGCCTCGGCGTTGACGAGCACGAGGAAGCTCGCGTCGGAATCGTCGAACGGGTTGGTCATCGAATTCCTCCAGTGCGGTCAGGGAGCGGACCCGCCGCGGCGGGGCGGCCGCGGAGGGGCGAGGGCGTGCCACAGGCGCCCTTGACGGTTCCGGACGCCCCGCCAGGCGCCCTTGACGGTTCCGGACGGCGCGTCAGGCGCCCTTGGCAGCCTTGGCGACCGCCGGCACGACCTGGTCGACCACGTACGGGATCGCCAGCGGCGTCGGCGTGCGCAGCGGCCAGAACCACTTCAGGTCCAGCGGCACGTACGAACCGCGCTTGACCACGTCGAGGCCGGCGAACAACTTGTTGTCCTCGATCTTCTTCTGCGTGGCGGGGTCGTCGTTGTAGTGGCTGAGCAGCAGGTCCACATCGAGGACCTCGATCTTCTCCATGCTCAGCTCGGCCGCGAAGCCCTCGCCGGGCAGCTGCTTCAGCTCGTCGGGCAGCACCAGCCCGAACTGGTTGAACAGCTTGACGCTGATGTCGGTGTCGGACTTCATCACGCCGATGTTCCCGGACGGGAAGACGCTGGTCAGCGCGAACTTCTTGCCGGTCAGCTCCGGGTGGTCGGACTTGACGGAGGCGATCTTCGCCTCGACGTCGGTGACGAGCTTGTCGCCGTCGGCGGGCCTGCCGATCGCCGTGGCGACCTGGCGGGCCACCGACTGCCACGAGTCCTCGGCGGGGCCGGTCTGGTAGGCGGTGGTCGGCGCGATCCGGGAGAGGTTGGCGTACTCCTTGTCGATGTAGTAGTCGCCACCGGCGAGGATCAGGTCGGGCTTGAGCGCGGCGATCTGCTCCACCGAGAAGCCGGACTCGCCGGCCTTGAGCAGCGTCGGCTTCGTCCCGGAGATCTTGGGGGCGGTCCAGGGGGTGAGCCCGTCGGGCTGGATGCCGGTCAGCTCCGCCATGCCGACCGGCTGCACGCCCAGGGCCAGCAGGGTGTCCTGGTCGACCTCGCCGAGGGCGACGATGCGCTTGGGCTCGGACGGGATGGTCGTGGTGCCGAGCTTGTGGGTGACGGTGACCGGGAATCCGGAGGCGGCCGAGGTGGTGGGCGCGGGGGCGGCCGCGGAGGTGTCGCCACCGCCGCTGCCGCCGCCGCACGCGGTGGCCAGGCCGAGGCCCAGGACCAGCGCTCCGGCCGCGGCCAGACGGCGCATGGAGTTGCGCATGGGGGTGCGTATCCTTCCAGAACGTCAGGAGTCTCTTATTTAGGCAAGGCTTGCCTAAATTAACAATCTTTATCGGTGATGGGAAGCGCCTCACTCCAGGCGGTTCAGGAGTTCCGCGACCGTCTGGGCGGTCATCAGGGTCGCGATCCGCACCCCCGCGCAGCCCGGTTCCCGCCGGATCCGGCGCACCAGCTCCATGGCGAGCAGGGAGTGGCCGCCCAACTCGAAGAAGTTGTCGTGCGGGCCGACCGCGTCCACGCCCAGGGCCTCGGCGAAGATCCGGCAGAGCACCGCCTCGCGTTCGTCGTCGCGCCGGGCCCCCGGACCGGCGCCGGTCTCGGTGACCGTCCGGGCCTCGAGGACCGCGGGCAGGTCGCTCATCCGCGCCTCGGGGTCGGTCGCGACGGCGTCCAGCAGGCCGAACAGCGCCCCGATCATCGTGTCGATCGTGGCCGGGTCGAACAGGTCGGCCGAGTAGTCCACGATCAGCTGGAGCGCCTCCCCCCGCTCCCGGAAGATGAAGTCGAGGTCGAACTTGGCCGCGGGCGGGCTGAAGACCGCCTCCCGCTGCTCCAGGCCGGGGAAGCGCACGTCGCCCGTGTCCTGGCTCTCGTAGCCGACCATCACCTGGAAGAGCGGGTTGCGGCCGGGCACCCGGCGCGGTTTGAGCGCCTCGACGAGCGCCTCGAACGGCAGGTCCTGGTTGGCGAGACCGGCCAGGTCGGTGTCGCGTACCCGGGCGAGCAGCTCGGTGAAGGCGGGGTCGCCGGACACGTCCGCGCGCAGCACGAGCGTGTTGACGAAGAAGCCGACCAGGTCGCCGGCCGCCTCGTCGGTGCGCCCGGCGACCGGGCTGCCCAGCGGGATGTCCTCCCCCGCGCCCATCCGGTGCAGCAGCGCGGCGACCGCGGCCTGGCAGACCATGAACATGCTGGCCCCGCCGGTCCGCGCGAGCCGCCGGAGCCGCTCGACCAGGTCCCGGGGGAGGTCCCCGGTCACGGTCCCGCCGCGCTGGCCGACCGTGCCGGGCCTGGGCCGGTCCACCGGCAGCGGGATCTCCTCGGGGATGCCCGAGAGCGCCTGCGCCCAGTAGGCGAGCTGACGGGCGTGCAGGCTGCCCGGGTCGAGGGGGTCGCCGAGCAGGTCGCGCTGCCAGAGCGTGTAGTCGGCGTACTGCACGGCGGGCGCCGGCCAGTCGGGCTCGGCCCCGCCCAGCCGCGCGGCATAGGCCCGGGCCGTGTCCCGGGCGAAGGGGCCGAAGGACCACTCGTCGAACGCGATGTGGTGGAACACGGCGAGCAGCAGGTGCTCGCGTTCCCCGCGCGGGAAGACCGCGACCCGCAGCGGGATCTGCGAGGCGAGGTCGAACGGCCGCGCGATCACCTCCTCCGGGGTGCCGGTCGCGACCTCCAGGACCGGGCGCGCCTGCTGCGGCGGCAGGACGCGCTGGTAAGGGACGCCGCCGTGCTCGGCGAAGACGGTCCGCAGGCTCTCGTGCCGGGCCGTCACGTCGCCGATCGCGGCCTCCAGCGCGGCCAGGTCCAGCTCGCCGCGCAGGTGCACGGCCAGCGGCAGGTGGTAGGCCTCCCGGGGGCCGTCGTCCTCGCGGAGGATCTGGTCGAGCAGCCAGAGCCGGAGCTGCGCGAACGAGAGCGGGACGCGCTCGGGCCGGTCCCGGGGCTCCAGCGGGGGCCTGAGCGCGGTGCCGGCCCCGGCGTGCACCCGGGCGGTCAGCTCGGCGACGGTCGGCGCCTCGAACAGGTCCCGGATCGCGAGCTCGGTGCGGAGCACCGCGCGGGCCCTGCCGATCAGCCGCGTCGCCAGCAGCGAGTGCCCGCCCAGGTCGAAGAAGTCGTCGTCGATGCCGACGGCGGAGACGTCGAGCACCTCGGCGAACAACCCGCACAGCAGGTGCTCGACGGGGGTCCGGGCGGCCCGGCCGGCCCGGCGCCGGCCCGACTGGTCGGGCGCGGGCAGGGCACGCCGGTCCAGCTTGCCGTTGACGGTCAGCGGGAGCGCGTCCAGCGTCACGATCGCGCTCGGCACCATGTAGCCGGGCAGCCGCCGCTTGAGGCCCTCCCGCACCCGGGCGGCGAGCGCCCCGTGGTCGCGGGCCGCGGCCGGGTTGTTGGCGTACGAGCCGGGCCTGCGGTCCTGACCGGCCGCGGAGTCCGCGTCCACCGGCAGCGGGGCGGGCCCGCCGCCGAAGACGGCGTCGTAGTGGCCGACCTCGGCCGAGGGCACGGTGACCACACCGGGATCCAGCTCGTACAGCCGTTCCGGGTCGACGCCGCGCGGGGGCGCCTGCAGCAGCGCCCGCGCCTCGTCCGGGGACGCCCCGTCCTGGAGCGCGCGCAGCGCCGCGAGCTCGCCGGAGAGCCGGGCGTCGGGGATGCCCCGCACCCGGAGCGGCCCGGTGAGCCGGGCCGCCAGGTCGTCCAGCCCGGCCAGCGCGGCCCAGTCCACGACCGGGGCCTCGGCGGGCTCGGGGGCGGGGGCCGCCGCGGGTTTCCGGAGCGTCACGTCGTAGCGGTGCCTGGTCAGCTCGTTGTGGCGGGCCCCCCGCTTGGTGCGCACCTCCACCCGCGCCGGCTGGTCGAGGAGCGTGAAGAAGGCGGGGTCGAGCAGGAGTTCCTTCTCCATCCGGACCGCCCGGTCGATCGCCGCGAGGTCACCGCCGCCCCGGCCGAGCTGGATCGCCGCGTGGAGGCAGCGCACCGACCGCAGGTCGCGCACGTCGCCGACGAACAACGCGCCGCCGGGGACGAGCAGCTCCATCGCCTTGCCGATCACCTCGGTGAGGTAGTCGGCGCTCGGGAAGTACTGGATCACCGAGTTGATCACGATGGTGTCGAAGAAACCGGTGGGCAGGCCGGTGGTGTCGTGCGCGGGCTGGCAGCGCAGCCGGACCCCGGAGTCGGGCCCCAGGTCGGCCTGGAGCTTGGCGATGACGGGCGCCGCGAAGTCGGTGCCCCAGTAGCTCTCGCAGCCGGGGGCCAGCTTCGACAGCAGCAGGCCGGTGCCGACCCCGATCTCCAGCATCCGGCGGGGTTCGAGGGCCGCGATGCGGGCGACCGTGGTCTCCCGCCACTCCCGCATGTGGTCGAGCGGGATCGGCTGCCCGTCGTAGCTGCTGTTCCAGCCGGCGAAGTCCTCCTCGTGGACGGCCGTGCCGATCTCGGTGTACTCGGCGTCGTAGACCTGCCGCCACTCCGCCAGCTGCTCGTCCTCGGCGCCGGGCTGCGCGCCGCCGTCCGGCACCACGTATCCGATGAGGCGCTTCACCCCCGGCACGTCGGTGTCGGCCGCGACGACGGCGGCCTGGCCGACACCGGGCTCCGCGGCCAGCGCGGTCTCGATCTCCTCCAGCTCGACCCGGTACCCGCGGATCTTCACCTGGTCGTCGGTGCGGCCCAGGAAGTCGATGTTCCCGTCCGGGCGCACCCGCACGAGGTCACCGGTGCGGTACATCCGGCCGCCGCCGAACGGGTCGGCCACGAACCGTTCCGCGGTCAGGTCCGGGCGGCCGAGGTAGCCGCGGGCCAGGCCCGCGCCGGCGATGTAGAGCTCTCCCGGCGTGCCCGGCGGGACCGGCCGCAGCCAGCCGTCGAGCACGTAGCCGCGGGTGTTCCAGATCGGCCTGCCGACCGTGGGCGTGGCGCTGTCCTCGGTGCCGCCGCCCAGGGTGTTGATCGTGTACTCGGTCGGGCCGTAGAGGTTGTAGCCGAGCACCCCGTCGGTGTCCGCCAGCCGGTTCCACACCGCCGCCGGGACGGCCTCGCCGCCCAGCAGCACCAGCGGCGGCCGGTGCGCCCCGTCGAGCAGCCCCTCCTCCAGGAGCTGCTGCGCGTAGGTCGGCGTCACGTTGATCACGTCGATCCGGTGCCGCTGCAGGTACGCGGTCAGCGCCTCGGCGTCGCGCCGCAGCTCCTCGTCGCAGACGTGCACCTCGTGGCCCTCGATGAGCCAGAGCAGCTCCTCCCACGACATGTCGAAGGAGAACGACACGGTGTGCGCGATCCGCAGCCGCCGCCCGGCCGCCGCCACGACCGGGTCGAAGATGTTGGCCCGGTGGTTGAACTGCATGTTGGTCAGGCCCCGGTACGGGGTGACCACGCCCTTGGGGCGCCCGGTCGAGCCGGAGGTGTAGATCACGTACGCCGGGTGCTCCAGCCGTCCGGGCACGTCCCGGCCGAAGCCGGGCAGTTCCCCGTCCGTCAGGTCCGTGCCGGGCAGGGCCGCCAGCGTCTCCCGCACGGCGGGGTCGTCCAGCAGGATCGAGGCGCCCGGGTGCGTGAGCCCCGCGGCGATGTCGCGGTGCGAGACCAGGCAGAGGGGGGCGGCGTCGGCCAGCATGAAGTCGAGCCGGTCGGCCGGGTAGTCCAGTTCCAGGGGCAGGTAGGCGGCGCCGGTCTTGAGCACCGCGAACAGTGCGACGACCATCTCCGCCGACCGGGGCAGGGCGAGCGCGACCACCTGCTCCGGTCCGGCTCCGCGCGCCTTCAGCAGCCGGGCCAGGCGGTTGACCGCGGCGTTCAGCTCGGCGTAGGTGAGCCGCACGTCGGGCTGGGAGACCAGGGCCGTCTCGTGCGGGGTCCGCCCGGCCTGCTCGGCCAGCAGTTCGGCGATGGTGAGGCCGGGCACCGGCCGTTCGGCCTCGGCCCAGTCCCGGCGCAGCCGGTCGTGCTCGCCGGGCAGGAGTACGTCGAGCCGGTGGCAGGGTGTGCCGGGCGCGGCGGCGAGCGTCTCCAGGATCCGCACGTACCGGTCGGTGAGGCGGTCGATCTCGGCGGTGGTGAAGGCGTCGCCCCGGTGCATGACGCGCAGGCCCGCGCCGGGTTCGACGACCATGGTGACCGGGTAGTGGGTGGCGTCGCGGACCTGGCGGCCCAGCACCCGCACGTCGCCGCCGGGGCCGAAGCCGCGCCCGGTGGGCATGCCGGGGAAGTTCTGGAAGACGAAGAGCGTGTCGAAGAGGGTGCCCAGCCCCGTCGCCCGCTGCACGTCCGCGAGCGCGACGTAGGAGTGGTCGAACAGCTCGGACTGGGCGGCCTGCACCCGTTCCAGCACCGCGCGCAGCGGGTCGGCCGGTCCGGCCTGCACCCGGACGGGGATGGTGTTGAACAGCAGGCCGACGATGGACTCGACCCCGTCGACGTCGGGGTGGCGGCCGGAGACGGAGACGCCGAAGACCACGTCGTCCCGGCCGGTGAGGCCCATGAGGAGCAGCCCCCAGGCGGTCTCGTACAGGGTGCCGAGCGTCACGCCGGACTCGCGGGCGACCGCGCCGAGCCGGTCGGCGAGGCCTTCCGGCAGGTCGCGGTGGATCTCCCCGGCGACGGCCAGGTCGGCGGGGCGGTCGACCAGTTCGGGCTTGAGCAGGGTCGGCTCGTCGAACCCGTCGAGGCTGCGGCGCCACGCCTTGAGCGCCGCCTCCCGGTCCTGCCCGCTCACCCAGTCCAGGTAGGCCCGGAACGGGGCCACCGGGCGCGCCCACTCGGTGGCGGCGTCGGTGTAGAACTCCAGCAGCGAGGTGACCAGCAGGCCGCCGGACCAGCCGTCCAGCAGGATCAGCTCCGAGGTGAGCACCAGCCGGTAGTCGTCGTCACCGAGCCGGGCCAGCGCGAAGCGGATCAGCGGCGGCTCGTCCGGGACGAACGGCCGGGCGCGCTGGGCGTCGGCGAACGCCTCCAGGTCGTCCACCTCGGCGTAGGTCCAGTCCACCTCGAACCGCTGGGGTACGAACTGGACGGCGCGGGCGCCGTCGGTCCGGAAACCGGCCCGCAGGTTGGGGAACTTCCCCAGCACCTGGCGCGCGGCCGCGGCCAGCCGGTCGGGGTCCACCGGCCCGGCCAGCGTCACCACGGCCTGCTGGACGTAGATGTCACGGCCCTCGCCGGCCAGCATCAGGTGGAACAGCAGTCCTTCCTGCAGCGGCGAGAGCGGCAGCTCCACGGGGCGGCTCGCCGGCACGATCCCGGCGGGGCGGCTCACCGGCGCGGCCCCGGCCGGGCGGCTCACCGGCGCGGCCCCGGCCGGGTGGCTCGCCGGCGCGGCCCCGGCCGGCGTGCCGGTGTGCGGCAGCGCGGCGCGGGCCAGGGCGGCGACGGTTCGCAGCCGGAAGACGTCGCGGACGCCGAAGGAGAGGTCGGCGCGGCGGGCGCGGGCCACGAGCAGGGCCGCACTGATGCTGTCGCCGCCGATGCGGAAGAAGTCGTCGTCGGCGCCGACGCCGTCCCGGCCGAGGAGCTCGGCGACGAGCCCGGCGACGGTGCGCTCGGTCTCGGTCTCCGGTGCCCTGCCCTCGCGTGTGCCCGGCTCGGGCAGCGCCCGCCGGTCGACCTTGCCGTTGGGGTTGAGCGGCAGCTCGTCCAGGGCCACCAGCCGGGACGGGACGAGGTAGTCCGGCAGGATCTCCCCGAGCCGGGCGTGCAACGCGTCGAGGTCGGCGTCGCCCACGACGTAGCCGACGAGCCGCGAGCCGGAGCGGGCCGCCACGGCGGCCTGCCGCACGCCGGGCTGGGCGGCGAGCACCGCCTCGATCTCGCCCGGCTCGATCCGGAAACCGCGGATCTTGATCTGGTCGTCGACCCGGCCCAGGAAGTCCAGCCCGCCGTCGCGGCGGCGGCGCACCCGGTCGCCGGTGCGGTAGAGCCGGGATCCGGGCGGGCCGAACGGGTTGGCGACGAACCGCTCGGCCGTGCGGACGGGGTCGCCGAGATAGCCGCGCGCCAGCCCGTCGCCCGCGAGGTACAGCTCGCCGACCGGGACCTCGCGGAGCGCCGCGTCCAGGACGTGTGCCGTGGTGTTGGCGATCGGGACCAGTCCCGCGCCCTCGTCGACCAGGCTGTCCCCGGCCGCCTCGGAGCACCCGTAGAGGTTGACCAGGCGGGCCGGGACCCGCTCGGCCAGCCCGGCGGGCAGGGCCTCGCCGCTGCTGATCCACGTGCGCACGGAGGGGAGGTCCCCGGCCTCCAGCAGGGCCGTCAGCAGGCTCGGCACGAGCGTCACCAGGTTCACGCCGTGCCGGTCGATCAGCTCGGCCAGGGCGAGCGCGTCGGTGGCGGTGGCGTCGCCGGCGACCACCACGGTGTCGCCGGCGACGAGACCGCCGAGCAGCTCGGTGGTGCCGTCGATGAAGGCCGGCGAGCTCTTGGCGACCCGCACGCCGGGGGCCGCGAGCCCGGCGCCCCAGGCGAGCCGGTTGGCGAGCGCCCGCTGGGTTCCGGCGACGGCCTTGGGCGTCCCGGTGGACCCGGAGGTGAAGACGACGTACGCGGGGTGGTCGGGGAGGACCTCGGCCCGGACCCGGGGCGGCGCCTCCAGGGGCGGCTCGTCGACGCCGACGACCAGCAGGGGCCGGGCGACGTCGAGCATCAGGTCCACCCGGGAGCGCGGGTAGGTCACGTCGATCGGCAGGTAGGCGGCCCCCGTCTTGAGCACGGCGAGCAGGGCCACGACGAACTCGGCCGAGCGGGGCAGCGCGATCCCGACGATCCGCTCGGGGCCGGCTCCCGCCGCGGCGAGCCGGTCGGCGAGGGCCTCGGCGCGCTCGTCCAGTTCGGCGTAGCTGAGGACGGTGTCACCGAAGACGACGGCCGTGGCGTGCGGCGTGCGCGCCACCTGGGCCTCGACCAGTTCCGCGACGGTGAGCCGGGCGAACTCCCGGGCGGTGTCCTGCCGTACGGCGGGGGCGCCGAACGACGACAGGCGCCGCGCCGGGTCCTCGACGGCCTGCCCGAGCAGCTCGCCGAGCCGCGCGAGCAGATCGGCGACGGTCTCGGCGTCGAAGAGGTCGGTGGCGTAGGCCACGACGACCTCGATCTCGTCCTCGCCCTCGGCGAAGTAGAGGTCCAGGTCGAACTTGACCCCGCCGGTCTCGGGCAGGAACGGTTCGGCCCGCACCCCGGGCAGCCGGAGCCGCACGTCGTCCAGCCGCTGGTGCACGATCATCACCTGGAACAGCGGGCTGCGGGCGAGCGAGCGCTCCGGCGCCAGCCGCTCCACGACCTGCTCGAACGGCACGTCCGCGTGCGAGAACGCGGCCAGGTCGGTGTGCCGGACCCGTTCCAGCAGCTCGGCGAAGGTCGGGTCGCCGGACAGGTCGGTGCGCAGCACCAGCAGGTTGACGAACACGCCGACCAGGTCCGTGAGGTCCTCGTCGGCGCGGCCGGCGATGGGCGAGCCGAGGGCCACGTCGTCGCCCGCGCCGGTGCGCTGCAGGAGGGCGGCCACGGCGGCGTGCAGGACCATGAACACGCTCGTTCCGGTCTCGCGGGCCAGCCGGCGCACCCCGGCCAGCGGCAGCCGGGACGACGCCAGGCCGCCCCGGTGGCTCGCCTCGGCGGGCCGGCGCCGGTCGAGCGGGAGCGTGGTCTCCTCCGGCAGCCCGTCGAGCGCCCGCTCCCAGTAGGCGAGCTGCTCCCCGGCGCCGGGGACGTCGCGCTGCCAGACGGCGTAGTCGGCGTACCGGACGGGCAGCGGGGCCCACCCGGGCGCGGCACCGGAGCGCCGGGCCTCGTAGGCGCGCGCCAGGTCGGCGAGGAGCGGGGTGAACGACCACTCGTCCGCCGCGGCGTGGTGCAGGAGCATGACCAGCACCGACTCCTCGGCGGAGACCCGCAGCAGGGTCGCCCGGACCGGCAGGTCGGTTTCGAGGTCGAAGATGTGTGACGCGGCCCGCGCCTCGGCGGCGCGCAGGCGCTCCGCCGGCCACCCGCGCGCGTCCACCATGTCGAAGGCGGCCGTGCCGGGGTCCAGGACGCGCTGGACCGGCAGCCCGTCGGGGCCTTCGACCAGCAGGGTGCGGAGCGGCTCGTGCCGGGCGACCACGTCGTGGAACGCGGCGCGCAGCGCGTCGGCGTCGAGGGGGCCGGACAGCCGCATGCCGAGCGGGAGCGCGTAGGCGGCGGACGGCCCGCGCAGGCGTTCCTCGAACCACAGGCCGCGCTGGGCGGGCGAGGCCGGGACGGGCTCGGGCGGGGCGGTCACGTCGCGGACCCTCGGCCGGGTGCCCTCGACCAGCCGCGGCGCCAGCGCGGCGACCGTGGGCGCCTCGAAGACGTCGGCGACGGTGAGCTCGGCGCCGAGCACGGCGCGGACCCGCCCGGCGAGCCGGGTGGCCAGCAGGGAGTGCCCGCCCAGCGCGAAGAAGTCGTCGTCGATGCCCGCCCCGTCCAGCCCGAGCGTCTCGGCGAAGATCGCGCACAGCGCCGCCTCCCGGGCGTTGCGCGGCTCCCGGCGCGACACCTGGATCTCGGGCGCGGGGAGCGCGGCCCGGTCGAGCTTGCCGTTGACGGTGCGCGGCAGCGCGTCGAGCACGACCAGCGCGGCGGGCACCATGTACTCGGGCAGCGCCTCGGCCGCGGCCTCCCGCAGCGCCGCCTCGTCCAGGTCCCCGCGGGGCACGACGTAACCGACCAGCCGCCGGTCGCCGGGCCGGTCCTCGCGGACCACGACCGCGGCCTGCGCCACACCGGGCTGGGCGGCGAGCACGGCCTGCACCTCGGCGGGCTCGATGCGGAACCCGCGGATCTTCACCTGGTCGTCGGTGCGGCCCAGGTACTCCAGCGACCCGTCCCGGCTCCAGCGGGCCAGGTCCCCGGTGCGGTACATGCGCCCGCCGGGCGGGCCGAAGGGGTCGGCGACGAACCGCTCGGCGGTCAGGTCCGGCCGGCCGGCGTAGCCGCGGGCCAGCTGCGTGCCCGCCAGGTAGAGCTCGCCGGGGACGCCGACCGGGGCCGGGCGCAGCCCGGCGTCCAGGACGTACGCCCGGGTGTTCGGGAACGGGCGGCCGATCCCGGCGGACGGCAGCTCCGCCGAGGTCGCCCAGATCGTCGCCTCGGTCGGCCCGTACATGTTGACGGCCCGCGCCGCCGTCGAGACGAGGGTCTCGGCGAGCGCGGCGGGCAGCGCCTCCCCGCCCACGAGCACCCGCAGTCCCGCGAGCGCGGCCGGGTCCAGCGAACCCAGCAGTGACGGGGTGGCCTGGACGATGGTGGCGTCCGCGAGCAGGTCGCCGAGCGCCGCCGGGTCGCGCACGGTCTCGCGGGAGGCCAGTACGACGGTCGCGCCGCTGATCAGCGGCACGTACAGTTCGAGCGCCGCGATGTCGAACGCGATCGTGGTCACCGCGACCAGCCGGTCGCCGGGGCCGAGGGCCAGCCGTTCCCGCATCGTGAGGAGGAAGGTGGTGAGCGCGGCGTGCGGGATCGCCACGCCCTTGGGCCGGCCGGTCGAGCCCGAGGTGTAGATGACGTACGCCAGGTCGTCCCCGCCGGCCGGGTGCGACACTCCCGGGCCGGGCGGCGTGTCGCCGAGCACCAGCGTCTCGGTTCCCTCCGGGACGAGGTGGGCGGTCTCGGGGGTGGCGATCGCGCACAGCGGGTCCGCGTCGGCCAGCATGTAGGCCAGCCGGTCGGCCGGGTGGTCCAGGTCCAGCGGCAGGTAGGCCGCGCCGGACTTCAGCACGGCCAGCAGGGCGACCACCAGGTCGGGGGTGCGGGGCACGGCCAGCGCGACGACCCGGTCCGGTCCCGCGCCGCGGGCGCGCAGGACCCGGGCCAGTCCCGAGGCCCGCCGGTCCAGCTCGGCGTAGGTGAGCGTGCCGGGCTCCCCGGCGATCGCGACCGCCTCCGGGGTGCGCGCGGCCTGCTCCTCGAACAGGGACACCACGGTCGTGTCCGGGACGGGCCGGGAGGTGACGTTCCACTCCCGGAGCAGGGCGAGTTCGGTCTCGGGCAGCAGGTCCAGGTCGCCGATCCGCCGGTCCGGGCCGGTCAGGGCGCTGCCCAGCAACGTCTCCAGGTGGCCCAGCAGCGCGTCGACGCGCTCGTCGTCGAAGAGCTCGCGCCGGAAGGTGGCCTCGACGATCATGCCGTGCGGCCGGACGAAGGCCTCCAGCGAGAGGTCGAAGTGGGTGGTGCCGTTGTGGATGTGGGTCCAGCTCGTCGTGACGCCGGGCAGGTCCAGTTCGCCGATCTCCTGGGCGAGGAACAGCAGCATGGTGTCGAAGAACGGCGACCGGCCGCGCCGGCGGGCGGGCCGCAGCTCCTCCACGATCTTGTCGTACGGCAGGGCCTGGTGCGCGAGGCCCTCGGTGCACGTGTCCCGGACCCGGTGCAGGACCTCGCGGAAGGTGGGCGCGCCGGACAGGTCGACGCGCAGGACCAGGGTGTTGCCGAAGTTGCCGACCAGCCGCTCGACCTCGGTGTGCTCGCGGTTCATGACGGCCGAGCCGATCGCGACGTCGACGGCGCCGGTGTAGCGGTGCAGGAGCGCCGCGTAGGCGGCGAGCATCACCATGTACGGCGTGACGTTCTCCCGGGCGGCCAGGTCCCGCATCCCGGCGGTGACCGCGTCGTCGAAACGGCGGGCCCGGCGGCCGCCCCGCTCGGACACGGTGGCGCCGCGGGGGCGGTCGGCGGGCAGGTCCAGGGGCGGGGGCGGCGGGTCGAGCCGCTCCCGCCAGTAGGCCAGGTCGGCCTCCGGCAGCGGGCGGTTCTGCTCCCAGGCCGCGAAGTCGGGGTACTGGACGGTCAGCGCCGGCAGGGTGTCCGGTTCGCCGGACAGGGCGGCGCGGTAGAGCGCCGACAGGTCCCGGGAGAGCGATCCCCAGGTCATGCCGTCCCAGGCGATGTGGTGCACGACCAGGACCAGGGCGTGCTCTCCGGCGCCGAGCCGGAGCAGTTCGAGCCGGATCGGCCGCTCCGCGCGCAGGTCGAAGGGGAGCGCCGCGAGCTGCGCCGCGCGCGCCTCGGCGTCCGCGCAGTCCCGCACCGGCAGGTCGAGCGAGTCGTCGGCGGTGACGTGCTGTACCGGCCCGTCGCCGTAGATGGTGCGCAGCACCGCGTGCCGCCGGATGAGGCCGCGCAGCGCCTCGCGCAGCGCGTCGGGGTCGAGCGCGCCCGACATGCGCACCAGCAGGCACACGTTGTAGGCGGGGCTGCCGGGGAACGTCTGGTGGTGCAGCCACATGCTCTGCTGCGCGTAGGACAGTGGTGCGGGGCCGTCCGATCCGCGGGGTGTGATCCGGTTCGCGCCCGGGACCAGCCCCGCCTCGACCATCATCCGCCGCATCAGTTCGCGCCGCCGTGCGGCCGTCTGCTCCTGCACGCTCAACTCTTCCGTTGTGGCCGATCGGGCACACTGGCCCCCATCGCAACTTAGGTTAGCCTTGCCTATTAAACTCACACAAGGTTAGCCTTACCTAAATTGATCAGCGATCGTGTGATCACTCAGAGGAGCAGGAGCTTTGTCCCTCACGGCATGCCGCCGAGCGGCCGGTCACCCCGGCGGCCCCGGCCTCGCACCGCGCCGCGCGCCTCGCGGGCCGGGGGGTGAGCCTTCCGCGGGTCAGCGCCCGGCGAGCTGCGCCGCCGCGCCGGGAACGGGCTCCGCCGGGTCGGCGCCGAGCGCGACGACGCGGTTGTCGCGGTCGACGTGAACGACCTTGGGCCGGTGCGTCCGCCGCTCCTCCTCGTCGAACGTCCCGTACGAGATGATGATCACCAGATGGCCCGGTTCGATCAGGTGGGCCGCCGCGCCGTTGACGCCGATGACCCCGCTGCCCGCCTCACCGGTGATCGCATAGGTGACCAGGCGGGCGCCGTTGTCGATGTCCACGACGTGGACCTGCTCGCCCTCGACGATGTCGGCCGCGGCCATCAGCTCGGCGTCGATCGTGAGCGACCCCACGTAGTGCAGGTCCGCCTGGGTCACGGTCGCACGGTGGATCTTCCCGTTCATCAGCGTGCGCTGCATGCCGCCCCTTTGCTCAAGATTAACTAAGGTTAGGCTTACCTTAACTACTCCGACCCCCGAGGAGAAGCCCGAAAATGCTCCGCCGTCTGGCCATGGACATCAGTCCGCTCCGTACCAGCAGGGCGTTCCGGAACGTGTTCGTCGCGCGCACCGTGTCGGTCTTCGGGATCGGGATGCTCGCGGTCGCCGTGCCAGTGCAGGTCTACACGATGACCGAATCGACCGTACACGTCGGCGCGGTCTCCTCGGCCGAGGGGTTCGCTCTGCTGGCGGGGTTCCTCTGGGGCGGGGTGCTGGCCGACCGGCACGACCGCCGCCGGCTCATGCTGCTCGCGCGCGCCGCGGCGGGTGCGGGGTTCGTGCTGCTGAGCGTGAACGCCTTCCTGCCCTCGCCGTCGCTGGCGGCGCTCTACGCGCTCGCGGCCTGGGACGGGCTGGCGACCGGGGTCAGCGTCACCGCGCTGCTCGCCGCGACCCCCGCCCTGGTCCGCCCCGACCAGCTGGTCGCGGCGGGCGCGCTCAACGCGCTGACCGTACGGCTCGGCTCGATGGTCTCCCCCGCGCTCGGCGGCCTGACCGTGTCCGCGTTCGGCGCCGGATGGAACTACGCCGCCGCGGCCGCCGGCACGCTGGCCACCCTCGGCCTGCTGCGGGGGCTGCCCGAGCTCAGGCCGGCCGGAGAGGTCACCGAGAGCCCGCTGAAGGCGATCGGCTCGGGACTGCGGTTCGTGGCCTCGCACCGGGTCGTCGGCTCGCTCATGCTGCTCGGCCTGCTGTTCATGGTGGCCGGGGGCATCCCGGTGCTCATGCCGGCGTTCGCGACCCTGCACCTGCACGGCGGCCCGACCACGATCGGCCTGCTCTACGCCGCGCCCGCCTGCGGGGCGGTGCTCGCCTCGGTCACCAGCGGCTGGACCGGGCGGCTGCGCGCGCCGGGCCGGGCACTGCTCGTCGCGTCGGTCTCCGGTTTCGCGACACTCGCCTGCCTCGGCCTGGCCGGGCATCCCGCGCTCGCCGTCGCGATCCTCCTCGGGTACGGCTTCGTCACGTCCGTCGAGGAGATCCTCCGTTACGGCCTCATCCAGGCCCACACTCCCGACGCCTATCTCGGCAGGGTGAACGCCCTGTGGTCCGCCCAGGAGACCGGTGGCGAGGCCGTCGGCGCGCTCGGCGCGGGCGCGCTCGGCCGCTACCTGGCCCCCGGCGCCGCGATAGTCGTCTACGGCACGGTCAGCGCCGTACTCGCCCTCGCCCTCGCCCTCACGCTCACCGGCCTGCGCACCGCGACACTCGACACCGAGACCCGCTGAGGCGGGTCCGCCCCGGCCCTCTCACGCCCGCCCCTTCCCGCCCTCGCTCATGAGCAACCAGACCAGATAGACGCCGCCCAGCACCCCGGTGACCACACCGACCGGCACCGCGACCGGGAGCCGCAACGAGACCAGGTCGCCCACGACGAGCAGTGCCGCGCCCATCAACGCGGCCGGCACGAGCGGCGGGCCCGACCGGCGGGTGAGCCGGCGCGCGAGCTGCGGCGCGGCCAGCGCGACGAACGGGACCGGCCCCGCCGCGGCGGTCGCCACCGCGGCCAGCCCCACCCCCACCACCACGAGCGCGGCCCGCGTGCGCTGGACCGGCACACCGAGCGCCTGGGCCGCGTCGTCCCCCAGCTCGCCCATGCTCAGCCACCGTCCGGACGCCAGCGCCGCGGGCACGAGCACGGCCATGGCCAGGGTGAGCGGCAGCGCCTGATCCCAGCCCCTACCGTTCAGGCTGCCGGTGAGCCAGAACGCCGCCTCGTACGCGTCGCGCAGCTCGGCGCGGGTGACGAGGTAGGCGTTGAACGCCTCAAGCGTGGCGGCCGCGGCGACCCCGACCAGCACGAGCCGGGAGCCGTGGACCCCGCCCCGGTAGGCCAGCAGGTAGACGGCGAGCGCGGTCACCACGGCGCCGAGCACCGAGCTCGCCGCGATGGCGGCGGTGCCGCCGCCGACGACCAGGATCTGCAGCAGCGCGCCGGTCGCCGAGCCCGTGGTGAAGCCGATGAGGTCGGGGCTGCCCAGCGGGTTGCGCGACATGCTCTGGAAGATCGCCCCGCTCAGGCCCAGCGCCGCTCCGGCGAGCAGGCCGACGACGACCCGGGGCAGCCGCAACGTGGTCACGACGAACTCCGTCACCTGGTCCCCCTGGCCGGCCAGCACCCGCACCACCTCGGAGGCGGAGATCGGGAGGTCTCCGGTGCCGACCACGAACACCCCCGCCGCCAGCGCGACGCCCGCCAGCGCGACGCACACCGCGACGGTCCGGACCTCCCAGCGCACGGACCACACCCCGGCGCGCACGACACGGCTCACAGCTGGGGGATCCTTCCTCTGCGGACCATCAGCGCGAAGAGCGGGGCGCCCAGGAGCGCGGTGATGATGCCCGTCTCCAGTTCGCCGGGCGCGGCGACCACGCGTCCGGCGATGTCCGCGCCGAGCAGCAGCACCGGCGCGAGAAGCAGCGAGTACGGCAGCACCCAGCGCTGGTCGGGGCCGACCAGCGCCCGGACCGTGAACGGCACCGCCAGCCCGATGAACGCGATCGGCCCCACCGCCGCCGTGGCGGCACCGCACAGCACCACGACCGCCAGCATCCCCAGCGCGCGGATCCCGCCCACTCCGGCCCCCAGCGCGCGCCCGGAGTCCTCTCCCAGCGCCAGCACGTTCAGCGGGCGTGCCAGGCAGAGCGCGAGCAGCGTCCCCGCCAGCAGGAACGGGCCGATCTCGAAGAAGATCCCGAGGTCCCGGCCGGACAGCGAGCCGACCTGCCAGAAGCGGAAACCGTTGAAGCTGTGCGGGCTGAGCAGCATCAGTCCCGCCGTCAGCGAGCTGAACACCGCGTTGATCGCGGCGCCCGCCAGGACCAGCCGGGCCGGCGTGGCACCGGAACGGCCGCGCGACCCGATCAGGTAGACCAGCAGCGCCGCCCCGGCGGCCCCGAGGAACGCCGCCCAGACGTACACGAGCACCTCGTCCACCCGGAACACCGCGATGACCGTCACGACCGCCATCGCGGCGCCCCCGTTGACGCCGAGCAGGCCCGGCTCGGCCAGCGGGTTGCGGGTCAGCGCCTGCATGAGCGCGCCCGCCAGGCCCAGCGCCGCGCCGACGGCCACGCCGAGCAGCGTGCGCGGCAGCCGCAGCTCCTGGACGATCAGCGCGTTCTCCGAGCCGTCCGGGGCGACCAGTCCCGAGACCGCCTGGTCCAGCGGGATCTGTTTCGCGCCGATCACGATGCTCGCCAGTACGGTCAGGGCCAGCAGGACGCCGAGCAGGTACAGCCCGGCCAGCCGTTTCCGGGGATTCATGCTCTTCACGGGGAGCATCACGATCATTAGGTTAGCCTAAGCTAATAGCGATGTCGCGCGCAGATCACTCCCGCCGGACGCAGTACTCGCCCAGGCCGTCGTCGAGCAGTCCGAAGGCCCGTTCGGCGCAGGCCACGGCGTCGGGGTAGACCGCGTCGGCGGACTCTCCGTCCAGGAGACGCCGCAGGTTCTCCGCGTACAGGACGTTGCGCACACCGATGATCTGCGCGGCCGCGACGCGCGGGGCTATGTCCGCCTGACCGGCCTGCCGGGAGAGCTCCCGGGCCAGGTGTTCCTCGCTGCGGGCGATGAAGGCATAGGCGCGTCGCGTCAGCGAAGGGGTGGACCGGACGAGCCGCTGGACGTCGAGCACCGCCGGACTGTCGTTGAGGCCGGTCACCACGTCCCGCGCGGCCAGCGCCGCGAGGAAGTGACGGCGGAGCGCCGCGGTCGCGGACTCCCCCGCCGCCCGCTCCCGGATGATCCGGGCGGGCTCGTCGAGGCGCTCCTCCAGCGGCTGCAGGACCAGGTCCTCCTTGGTCGGGAAGTAGTTGAACACGGTCTTCTTGGAGACGTCCGCCGCTGCCGCGATCTCCGTGACGGAGACGTCGTCGAAGCCGCGCTCCACGAACAGCGCCATCGCGGCGTGCCACAGGGAACGCTGGGTCTGGAGCTTCTTACGCTCCCGCAGGCCGAGTTCCTCGCTCACACCGGCAACCATACAAGGGGTAAAAATACTCCGAGGATAGAAAGTTATCTCGGTGTAATTTTCTACCTGCAACGTCGTCTTCGCGGTCGCCTCCGCCGTCGTGGCCCTCGCCCTCCTCTTCGCCCCGCGGCTCCGCGAGCCGGGCGCCCTCCCCGCCGAGGCGCCCTGGCCCGCCCTCACCGCCGGCCGGACCACCGGAGGTTCTCCCGTGCCCGGCACCGCCGCCCCGCTCCGGACCCCCGGCCCGGAGCGGGGCGGGCCGGCCCGCTACTCGCCGGAGCCGAACGCGGCGAGGTCGAGGCCGTAGTAGACGCGCGGGGCGCCGTCGAGCTTCACCTCCGCGGTCCCGCCGCTCGACACCGGGAGCTTCACCTCCCGCCCGATGCAGTCGATCTGCCGCACGGTCCGGCCGGTCGCGGGGAGCCGCACGGTCGTCTTCGTCGGCCAGGGGTCGACCCACGGCTCGGGCGACGGGTAGAAGCTCGTACCCGCCTCGTGGTCGGCGTTGAGGATGTAGCCGTCGGCCCGCGACCACAGGATGCTCATCGGCCCGCGCGGCGTGTCGAACAGCAGACCGCGGAGGTTCTCGTCCGGGAAGCGCACCCACCGCACGAACGTCGCGCCGTCCAGCGCCTCCGACGCGGCGGCGAACGCCAGGAGCGAGGGCTTGGGGCTCTTGTCACGCATCACCAACCCGAAGTGGTACTCCGGGTTCGTCTCGCTCGCACCGTAGGGGTTCGCCTTGACGTTGTCGTAGAACTGGTACCACAGGCTGGCGCGCACCCCCTCCGCCACCGCCAGCGCCTGGGACAGCAGCACGTTCTCCGCGGCGTGCCGGTAGGTGTCGTGCCACCAGGAGTTCGGCTTCGTGCAGGCGTAGGCCTCGGTGAGCCAGAGTTCGATCGGCTCACCCGGCTGCGCGGCGATCATCTCCTTCGCCTTGCGGATCGCCCCCAGGAAGTTCCAGTAACTGCCGTTGCTCCCCTGCGTCCACTCCGACGGGTCGGGGGCGTAGTCGGGGGTGAAGTTCCCGCGGCCCGGGTGCAGCGCGAACGCCTTGACGTGCTGGGTCAGCCCGGCGGAGAACATGCGCTCGGCGTAGACGTAGTCCATGCCCGCCAGCGCCACCGACATGAGCCTGAGCGAGCTGCCGCGCTCGGCGATCCGCTGCGCGAAGGCCGTCGCCCACTTCGTCACGTACTCCGCGCCGCCGACCCCCTTGAGGATGCCGCCCTTCATGTTCCACTCGTTGGCCAGCTCGTAGTAGACCGCCTGGGCGTTCTCCGCCGTGGTGAGCTCCTCGTCGATGTACGCCCGCAGTCCCTCGGGGTCGCCGTCGAAGGCCTCCGGGGACGCCGGGGTGCGCAACCGGTTCTGGTGCAGTCCGTACTGGGCGAGCTCCGCCGCGGTGAACTGCGGGTGGCGCGACCAGCGCACACCCAGGCGCTGCAGGAGCTCCCGCTCCTGCGTCGTCGAGAAGAGGTAGTCGGCGGCGATGCCGATGGTGGTGGCCGACCCGGCCTCCCCGAAGTCGTGCGGCGGCAGCACGGCGACGTTCGTGCGGGAGAGGACTTCCTGGTCACCGGCCTTCACCTGGAGCTCGACGAAGTAGACGCCGCGGCCCCGCGCCCGGAAGGAGACCGTGTCCTCCGTCACGGCACCGGCTCCGGCCACGGAGGACGTGACCCTCCTGGCCAGCACCCGGCCGTCGAAGTCGCGGACCTTCCACTTCAGGGTGAGCCTGCGCCCGGCGGCCCCGTTGTAGGCGATGCCGCGCACGGTCAGCGGCTGGTCGGCACCGGTCCAGACGTTGAA
The DNA here is from genome assembly GCF_039534445.1 of Streptosporangium fragile. Classification (NCBI taxonomy): domain Bacteria; kingdom Bacillati; phylum Actinomycetota; class Actinomycetes; order Streptosporangiales; family Streptosporangiaceae; genus Streptosporangium; species Streptosporangium fragile. Next base: position 25,652 of record NZ_BAAAVI010000065.1, read on the forward strand.
GGGCCGGTCCGTCCACAGGTCCACGGCGAGCGGACTGCCCTCGGCGATGGCGCCGACGATCTGGGGACGCGCCGGCTCGGTCACGACGATGTTGGCGGTGGCCCGGAACACCCCGGTCTGCACCTGCGTGGCCGGGAGGTGCAGCGCGCCGGAGTCCCGCCAGGACGAGTTGCTGCCGCGGCCCGTGATGTAGACGGACACACCGGGGAAGGCCTCCTCGTAGACGGCCGTGCCCGCGGTCTGGTAGGGGACGCCGCCGCGGGGGTCGCGGGCCCAGGCCGCGATGCCCGTGTACGTCTCGACGACGGAGCTCGGGACGACCTGCCGGCGCATCATCCCGCTGCTCGCGGAGGTCACGGTGGAGGAGGTGATGTCGAAGACGACCTCGAGCCGCCGGCCGCGTGGCGTGAAGGTGCCCTTGATGCTCGTCTGGGGCGTACCCGTGTCGTACGTGACGACGATGGCGGCGGTCCCGTCGGGGGCGGTTCCCACGGCGGAGGTGCCCGCGTTGGTGACGATGGTGCCGAGCCGGTAGCCCCGCAGGACGAGCCGGGAGACGCCGGCGGCGTCGAGGACCGTGACGGTCCCGCCGGTGGCGCTGATCGTGTACCCCTCCCCCGGCAGGGTCGGGGCGTCCGCCGCCTCGGCGCGCGGCGCCGTGCCGGGAACGAGGACGAGTTGCGAGCCGAGGACGCCGAAGAAGCCCGCGAGGAGCATGTTGCGTCGTGAGATCTGGGCGCGCTGAAGAGCGTTGTCGGTCATGGACGGCCTTTCTTCCTGGGGGGCTGCGGAAGGGGGGGTCGCTGGAGCAGCGGGAGGAGGGGTCGCCGGAGTAGCGGGAGGAAAGGTCAGCCCTTGATGCCGCCGGCCAGGCCGACGCCACGAAGGAACTGCTTCTGGAAGACGAGGAACAGGGTCACCGGAATGACGACCGCGATGAACAGGGCGGCCATGAGGAGCGAGATCTCGGAGGTCTGGGCCACACGGGGCAGGGCGACCGAGAGCGGCTGCATCGCGGGGTCCGGGAGCACGAGGAGCGGCCACAGGAACTCCTTCCACGACGCGACGACCGTCAGGAGCGAGACCACCCCGAGGATCGGCCTGGACAGGGGCAGCACGATCGAGACGAGGATGCGGATCCGGCCCGCCCCGTCGGTGCGGGCCGCCTCGAACAGCTCCTTCGGCAGCGCGTCGAAGAAGCGCTTGATGACGATCACGTTGAAGGCGTTGGCCGCCGCCGGCAGCCAGACCGCGAGCCAGGTGTTCTGCAGGCTCCCGCCCGTCACCGGCAGGTCGAGGACGGTCAGGTAGAGCGGGACGAGCGAGATGACGCTCGGGATGAAGAGGGTGGCGAGGACGAGGCCGGTGAGGATTCCGCCCCATTTCGGGCGGAGCACCGAGAGCACGTAGGCGCCGGTGACGCAGACGAACAGCGTGCCGGCCCACGACCCGGCGGCGAGGACGACCGTGTTCCAGAGGTAGGTGCCCATGTCCAGGCGCGGCCAGGCCCCGGTGAGGTTGTCCCACCGCACACCCGAGGGCCACAGGGCGAACGGCGCCCGCAGGGTGTCCTGAGTCGCCGAGGTCGCCGCCTTGAACAGCCACAGCATCGGCCCGGCGCCCGCCACGAGCAGCCCGGCGAGGACGACGCCCTGGACGACCCGCATCGAGTGGCGCACCACCGGGCGGTTCAGGTCGGCGGCCGAGAGGATCGCCCGTTCGTGCCCGTCCGCCGGGCGCCGCCCGGCCCGCCGCGGGGCGCGGACGTCCTTGGGGTGGTCGGTCACGGTCATCAGTCCCGCCCCAGCCTTCTCGTCGCCAGTTGGTAGATGCCGGCGAAGACACACAGGACGACGGCCAGCATCAGGCTCAGCGCCGTCGCGGCCCCGTAGTCGCCGTTGAGGAACGCGTAGTTGTAGACCATCAGCAGGACGGTCGTCGTCGCGTTGTCCGGCCCGCCGCCGGTGAAGAGGAACGGTTCGGTGAACACCTGCGCGGTGCCGATGATCTGCAGGAGGATCAGGACGACCGTGATGCCGCGGATCTGCGGGAGCGTGACGTGCCAGATCCTGCGCCAGATCCCCGCGCCGTCGAGCTCCGCCGCCTCGTACAGCTCGGTCCGGACGCCGGTGAGGGCGGCGAGGTAGATGATGACGTTGGTGCCGGCGTTGGCCCAGGTCGCCTCCAGGACGAGGGCCGGCATCGCCGTCGACCCGGTGTTCAGCCACAGCAGGGGATCGATCCCGACCCAGCCGAGGACCGTGTTGAACAGACCGTCGGCGGAGGGGTCGTAGAAGACCTTCCACAGCAGGATCGCCACGACGGGCGGGAACACCACCGGCAGGTAGGCGAGGGCGCTGTACAGCCCTTTGCGGTGCCGTACCTCCGAGATGACGACCGCGAGGAAGACCGGCAGCGGGAAGCCGAAGACCAGGCAGAGCAGGCCGTACCAGAGCGTGTTGACGATCGCGGTGGGCAGCAGCGGGTCGCTGAGCACGTAGGTGAAGTTGTCCCAGCCGACCCAGGTGCTCTCGGACACGAAGTTCGTCCGCTGGAAGCTCATGACCAGACCGCGGACGATCGGCCCCCACGAGAAGTAGAGGAAGACGAGCACGAGCGGGAGCGCGAGCAGCGCGGTGCCGGGGTCGACGCGGCGCAGCCACCGCGGCGTGGAGGGGCGTCGGGTCGCGCGCCGGGCGGCCTCCGGCTCCGCCGGGGGCGGCGGGGCGGAGTTCGGGGCCAGAGTCTGCATGGCGCAGCCTTCTTTCGTGTGGTTCTGGGGCGGGCGGCCCGGGCCGGTCACGGGGCCGCCCGCCGGGGTCGTCACCTCGGCGCCCGGGCCAGCTTCGTGTCGACGGTCGCGACCGCCTCGCGGAGCAGCGCGTCCACGTCGGCGCCCTTGTCGGTGAGCACCTTCTGCAGGACGGTGTCCAGCACGGCGTACACCTCCTGCGCGCTCTTGACCGGCTCGGTCTTGAGCTGGACGGTCGCGAGGTTGTCCGTGTAGCCGGTGAAGTTCTCCAGCGGCACGTTGACGTACTCGGCGATCCACTCCTTGTAGCGCTCGAACCCCTCGGGCGAGATCGGGCTCAGCCGCGGGATGCCGACCGCGCCGCCGTCCTGGGCGGAGGCCTTGGCGTCGGCGACCGCGGCCTCCTGGTTGATGTACTTGCCGAGGTCGAAGAAGGCGATCCACTTGAGCGCCGCGGACTTCTCGGCCTCGCTCGCCTTCGGGTTCACGATCTCGACGGACCCGCCGGAGAGGACCTTGTTGTCGTTGCCGGGCCCGGTGGGCACGGCGGTGAGCCCGACGTCCTTCTTCGGCATGTCGAAGTTGATGACGACCGCCTGGTAGGCGGCCGAGGGCACCGACAGGAACATGCCGATCTTCCCCGCCGCGAAGTCCTTGGCGATGTCGTTCATGTTGTAGAGGAAGTTCGTGCCCATCGAGTCGTCCTCCCAGCGCATCCCTTTCAGGAGGGTCAGGGCGTTACGCATGGCGGCGTCGTCGAACGTCGCCTTGGCGCCGTCCTCGCTCTCGATCGAGCCGCCCATGCTGTACGACTGCGCGGTCAGCATCCAGCCGCCGGTGTTCTCGGTGGCCATCTGGGCGTAGCCGGCCTGGCCGGTCTTCTCCGCGACGGCCTTCGCCGCGGCCCGCACCTCGGCCCACGTCCTGGGCGGCTTGGCCGGGTCGAGGCCGGCCTTCTCGAAGAGGGCGCGGTTGTAGAACAGGCCGATCGCGTACGGCAGGACGGGAACGCCGTAGGTGCGGCCGTCCCGCCCCTGGACGATCTTGACGGTCTGCGGGTTCAGCCGGTCGGCGAGCCCGACCTCCTTGAGCTGGTCGGTGATGTCCGCGACCTGCTTGCGCGCGATGAGCGCCTGGATCTCGGTGAACGGGACCTTGAGCACGTCCGGAAGGGTGCCGCCCGCCACGTTCGCCTGGAACGTCTGCACGTCCCACACGGTCTCCGACGGCTCGATCCTGATGCCGGGGTTGGCCTTCTGGAACTCCTGGACGCGCCGGTCGTAGATCGCGCGCGCCGCGGCCTGGTCGGCGCTGGGCCGGTCGCCGACGGTGATGGTGACCGTGCCGTCGCCGGCCGCGCTCCCGCCGGACGACGGGGTCGAGCAGCCCGCGAGGGCGAGGGCGAGGGCCGTGGCGCCGCCGAGCAACGCGGCCGGGGCACGTCGGGGGGCGCGTCTGGGGGTGGTCATGGCATCTCCTGGGGGGTGGTCGTGACGTGTCTCGGGGTGCTCATGCGTACCGGGCGCCCGGGGTGTCGCCTCGTGGCCGGGTCACGCGGAAAGCGCGAGGCGCTCCTCGTTCACCTCGTGGTCGAGGGGGTCTCCCTCGACGAACCGGACGAGTTCGGCGGCCGCGAGATCGCCCAGCCTCGCCTCGTCCGTGCCGAGGCTGCCGGCGATGTGCGGGGTGACGAGCGCGTTGCCCAGGCGGAACAGCGGGTGCCCCGCGGGCAGTTCCTCGGGTTCGGTGACGTCCAGGACGGCGAAGACGTCACGGCGGCGGGTCAGGAACTCCACCAGCGCGTCGTGGTCGACGAGGCCGCCCCGGGCGGTGTTGAGAAGGGTGCTGTCCGGGGGCATCAGGTCGAGTTCCGCCGTGGAGATCATGTGGTGCGTCGTGTCGTTGTGCGGGGCGTGCAGGGTCAGCACGTCGCTGCGGCCGATGACGGTGGCCAGGTCGCCGAGCTCCACACCGAGGCCGGCTGCCTCGTCCGGCCCGGCGAACGGGTCGTACGCGAGGACGCGCAGGTCGTGCTCGGCCAGGCGCCGCGCGACAAGGCGCCCGATGTGGCCCAGGCCGACCAGGCCGATCGTCGCGCCGTCCACGCCGCGGACACCGGTCCGCGGCACCGGCCCCCCGGCCTCCCGCGCGTCCAGGGCGAGCCGCCAGACGTTCTTCAGCGACAGGTGCACCTGGGCGTAGGTGAAGTCGGCGACGGAGACGGCGTTGGCGGACACCGCCGTCGACACCCGGATGCCCCGTTCCCATACGGCCTCGGTGACGACGCCGCGGACGCTGCCCGCCGCGTGGAGGACGAGTTCCAGCGAGGGCAGGCGGTCCAGGACGTCGCCGGTCAGCGGTGCCGTCCCCCACCCGGTGATGAGGACGCGAATGTCGTCCCGCACGCCGTCCGAGAGCGGGTCGAACTCCACGAGATCGACCCGGTGCCGGATGGCGGCCCTCACCCGGTCGGTGAGGACCGACCGGGACCACTCCCGGCCGATGCAGGTCCCCACCGCCCAGCCGGGGCGGCCTGACATCACTGACTTCATTGACGCTCGCATTCTCTGACCGGACCGGGACGGCGCGCCGGATCTCCACCGTCCGCAACGCGGACGTTACGGCTGGATGTCGCGCGGGTTGATTCTTCGTTCGGCTTCGATCAGGGGTCAATACACGAGGGATCAAACGATCAGAATCGATCAGATGCTCCTGGGAGCCCGTCTCCCGCCTCATCCCGGGGGACGACGGCGACCGATACGCCGGCATCCGCCCTTCCGGTACGGGACTCCGATCGTTGATCATGTGATCCGAAGCGGTCGGCCGGCCCGGCGCCCGCTTCCCCGACGAGACGGAGGAGATCACCGTGATCGGTGCCGAGCGCAGGGAGGCGATCCTCCGCGAGCTCCGCTTACGCGGCACCCTGAGTGTCGCCGAGTTCGCGGCCAGGCTCGGGGTCGCCAACGTCACACTCCGCCGTGACCTGCGCGAGCTCGAACGCGCCGGGCAGCTCTCGCGCGTGCACGGCGGCGCGAAGTTCCTCCAGCGGCCGGTGGCCGACGACTACGGCCCGGAGCGCACGGCGAAGCAGCTCGCCGCGACGTTCGGCCTCTCACCCCGCCGGAGCGGGGACGACGCGCCCGTGGCGACGATCGGTATGATCGCCCCCACGAGCACCTACTACTACGCCGAGGCCATCGAGGGCGCGAAACTGGCCGCGCACCTGGCCGGCGTCCGCCTCGTCCTGGCCATCTCCGAGTACAACGAGGCCGACGAGCGGAGGATCTTCGAGCGGATGACGACGATCGGTCTCGACGGCGTCCTCATCACGCCGAGCAAGTCGGAGCTGGCCGAGAGCCCGCTGCGCGCGCTCATCGAGACGTCCCCGATCCCGGTCACGGTCGTCGAGCGGGTCTGGGAGTTCCCCACACGCGGGCGCGTGGTGGACTCCGTCCGGTCCGACCACCAGCACGGCGCCGAGATCGCCGTGGCGCACCTGGCCGAGCTGGGGCACCGGCGCATCGCGGTCTGGACCTACGCGAACCCGCACGTCCAGGAGATCTCCGCGGGCGCCCGCGCGGCCGCCCGCGCCCACGGCTGCGAGGTGCACGTTCCCGAGTTCGACTTCGGCCACCCCGCCTGGAGCTCGATCGATCCCTCCGCGAACGTCCGGCGCTACCTCCTGGAGGCCCGCGCCTCGGGTGTGACGGCGGTGCTCATCCACCCCGACCAGCTCGCGCTGCAGTTCGCGCAGGCGGCGCTGGAGGCGAGCCTGGACATCCCCGGAGACATCACGGTCGTCGCCTACGACGACGAGGTGGCCGGGCTGGGCGAGATGCCGCTGACGGCGGTCGCGCCGCCCAAGAAGGCCATCGGTTTCGCCGCCATCGACGCCTGCCTGCGCGCGATCGCCCATTCGGCGCCGTCGGCCGCCCCCTTCCCCGCCCAGCGCATCCGCCTGCTCCCCGTGCTGAACGTGCGCGACTCGAGCGGGCCGCCGCCCGGCCGCGGACCGTCGCCGAACGTGCGCGGCCCGGGCGGGTCGCCGCCGCCCGGTCCCGCGGATCGTTTTTGAGCGTTTGCCCCGCGGCACGTTGACTCCCCGGACCGCCGGGGCTCTACTGGCCGGAACATCCCCCGCACCGGCCCGGACACCTCACCGTGAGGCGATCCGGTCCCGCCCGAACAGGAAGAGCCGCGTCATGACGACGGTCGCCCGCCTCTCCCCCCTGGCGAACTCCCTGCGGGAGTTCGACGACCGCGTGCTCTCCCCCTTCACGGGATGGACCCGGGACCACTGGGCGGCCCTCGCCGACCACCTTCTCCTGGCGGCCCGCCGGTACGCCTCCGGCTCGCACGCCCGTATCGCCTTTCCGGGAGCGCCGGGCGGGTACGGCGCCGACGTCGACGCCCTGGAGGGTTTCGCGCGCACCTTCCTGGCCGCCGGGTTCCGCGTCGCCGGGGAGGGCGGGCGCGATCCGCTGGGCCTCATGGAGTGGTACGCCGAGGGGATCGCCGCGGGCACCGACCCCCGGTCCCCCGAGCGCTGGGTGCGCCTGGACGAGCACCACCAGGCGAGGGTCGAGGCCGCGTCCATCGCCCTGGTGCTCCACCTCACCAGGCCGTGGCTGTGGGACCGTCTGGCCCCGGCGGTGCGGGAGCGGGTCGTCGAGTACCTGGCGCCCGCGGCCCGGGTGGAGTACCCCCCGAACAACTGGGTCTGGTTCCAGATCGTCGTCGAGCAGTTCCTCGCGTCCGTGGGCGGCCCCGCCGACCGGGGCGTCGTCGACGCCGGTCTCGCGTTCACCGACGGCTTCGCGCGGGACGGCGGCTGGTACGCCGACGGGCTCGAACGCTCCTACGACCACTACGCCGGGTGGGCCCTCCACCTCTACCCGCTGCTGTGGACCGAGATGGCCGCGGGGGACCCGCGGGCGGAGTCCCGGCGCCCGGAGTACCTGCGGCGCCTCGAACGTTACCTGCACGACGCCGTCCACCTCGTCGGCGCCGACGGATCGCCGCTCGTCCAGGGGCGGAGCCTCACCTACCGCTTCGCCGCCGCCGCGCAGTTCTGGGCCGGGGCACGTGCGGGCGTGCCGGCTCCCGCCCCGGGGCTCCTGCGCCGCGCCGCGTCCGGCATCGCACGCCATTTCGTCGAGCACGGCGCACCGGACGCGGAGGGGATCCTCACGCTCGGCTGGCACGGGGCGTGGCGGCCGATCGCGCAGTCGTACTCCGGTCCCGGCTCCCCGTACTGGGCCTCGAAGGGCCTTCTCGGCCTGTCGCTCCCCGCCGACCACCCGGTGTGGACGGCCGTCGAGGCGCCCCTGCCGGTCGAGTCGGGCGACTACGGCCTCGTCGTGCCGTCCGCGGGGTGGCTCGTCAGCGGCACCCGCCGGGACGGCGTCGTCCGGGTGGCGAACCACGGCACCGACCATTCCCTCCCCGGATCGCACCTGACCGACTCCCCGCTGTACGCGCGGCTCGGGTACTCGACGGCGACCTGTCCCGTCCTCGCGGGAGAGCACGCCGGGCATCCGCTGGACCAGTCCGTCGTGCTCCTCGACGGCGAGGGGCGTCCCAGCCATCGGACGGGCTTCGAGACGCTCAGCGCCGGGCGCCTCGCGTCGGGGACGCTGGTCGGCGGGTCGCGCTGGCGCGCGCACTGGGTGGATCCGGAGCGGGAGAGCATGGATCTCGGCGTCGGGCGCTCGGGGCCCGTCCGCCTCGGGCCCCGGATCTGTGTGATCTCCGCGGTGCGCGGCCCGTGGGAGGTGCGCCTCGCGCGGGTGTCGGCGCCGGCCGGCGCGGGGAACGCCGGGGGGCACGGCGCGGAGTACGGCGCGGAGTACGGCGTGCTGCGCGTCGGGGGGTGGCCCGTGCCCGCGGACGCTCCCGCCCCCGCCGACGCCTCCGCCGGTGGGCGGGCGGCGGCGTCGAACGGCACGCTGCGCTCCCGGATCGTCGGCGGCCCGGGGCTGGAGGCGTCCGGCGTGACGTCGGCCGGGGCCGCCTCCCCGCTGGCCCCGTGGACGCTCGTCCCGTGGTGCGCCACACCCGCGCGGGCACGGACGGACGTCTGGTACGAGGCGGCGGTGTTCCTCGGCGGGGACGGCGGCTCCGGGGAGCGCGCCGTGGACGGGCCCGGCGAGCCGCCGACCGTCGAGTGGACCGGCCGGTCGGCCGCGCGGGTCACCTGGCCGGACGGGACGGCCGACACGGTCGAGGTGCCGGTCGCTCCCGCGCCCTCCGGAACGGAGGCGGACCGGTGACCCCGGCGGCTTTCCCACCGTGACCCCCGCGCGTTCGGCTGGTTTCCTCTCGGTTAGTTTCAACCGTGAACACATTGCGACCGGAGCAGAGCATGTCCATCATCCCGGTGGGAGAACACACCTGGGCGGCCGTCACCGCGACCTCCACCTACCTGTTCGGCGTGGAGACCGACGGGGAGGACACCCGCGTCGTCCAGTGGTACTGGGGGCCGAGGCTGCCGGAGGCCGCCCTGGCCGAGGCCGCGCGGTTCCGGACACCGCGGAGCGGGTCGAGCTTCCTCGACCCGCGCGCCACCGACGAGTTGCTGCCGGTGGACGGCGGGCGCCGCTCGGGGCTGCCGTCGCTGCAGGCCACCTACGAGGGCGGGGTGCGCTCGGTCGAGCTCGCCTTCACGGAGGCCGTGCCGGGGCCCGGCGAGATCGAACTGGTCCTGCGCGACAAGACGTACGGCCTGCGGGTCGGCCTCCACGTGCGCTGCGCCGAGGACACCGACGTCGTCGAGCGGTGGGTCACGGTGGCCAACGAGGGCACGGCGGCCGTGCGGTTCGGCAGGCTCGACTCGGGCAGCTGGATCGTCCCCGAGCAGCGGGCCTACCGCTACACCGCGGTCTACGGGGGGTGGGCGCGGGAGACGCAGCTCCAGCGGGCCGAGCTGCCGGTCGGGGAGACGACGTTCACCAGCAGGACCGGCACCACCGGCCACCGCGCCAACCCGTGGATCATGATCGACGCGGGTGACGCCACCGAGGAGAGCGGCGAGGTGTGGACCGTGGCGCTCGCCTGGAGCGGCTCCTGGCGGCTCACCGCGCAGCACCTGCCGGAGGGCGACGTCACCGTCACCGCCGGTTTCGGCCACGACGGGCCGTCCTGGCACCTGGCGCCGGGTGAGTCCCTGCGCACCCCCGCCGTCCTCGGCCTCTACAGCGACGGCGGGTACGGCGCGGCCAGCCGGGCCTGGCACCACCACGTCCGCCGGCACGTCCTGCCGACGCCGGAGGAGGACCGGCCGGTCCTCTACAACTCCTGGGAGGCCACCGGCTTCGACGTCACCGAGGCGGGCCAGCTCGAACTGGCCGGGAAGGCCGCCGCGCTCGGCGTCGAGCTGTTCGTGGTGGACGACGGCTGGTTCGGCGCCCGCGACTGCGACTCGCGCGGCCTGGGCGACTGGTGGCCCAACCCCGCCCGCTTCCCCGACGGGCTGACCCGCCTGTTCACGGAGGTCCGCGCGCTCGGCATGACCGCCGGACTCTGGGTCGAGCCGGAGATGGTCAACCCCGACAGCGACCTGTACCGGAGCCGCCCCGACTGGGTGCTGCACTACCCGGACCGGCGCCGCGACACCATGCGCAACCAGCTCGTGCTCAACTTCGCCCGCGACGACGTGCGCGCGTGGGCGACCGGCTGGCTCGACGGGCTGGTCCGCGAGTACGGCCTGGCCTACCTGAAGTGGGACATGAACCGGAACTTCAGCCAGGCCGGCTGGCCGGACGCCGGAGACCGCGCGGACATGCTGTGGATCGAGCACACCCGCGGCGTCTACGACGTCATGGACGAGCTGCGCCGCCGCAACCCCGGCCTGCGCATCGAGTCGTGCTCGGGCGGCGGCGGCCGGGTCGACCTGGGTGTCCTGCGCCGCACCGACCTGGTGTGGACCTCCGACAACACCGACGCCCGTGACCGGCAGGCCATCCAGCACGGTTTCTCGTACCTGTACCCGGCGAACGTGATGTCGGCCTGGGCGACCGACAGCCCCAACCCGCACACCCGCAGGGAGGTGCCGCTCCGCTACCGCTTCCATGTCGCGATGGCCGGAACCCTCGGCATCGGCGGGGACCTGACGCGGTGGAGCGCGGAAGAGCTCGCCGAGGCCCGCGACCTCGTCGCGGCCTACAAGGCGATCCGCCCGGTCGTGCAGCGCGGCCGCCTGCACCGCCTGGCGGGCGTGCCGGGCCGGGCCGCCTCCGCCGTGCAGTACGTCCTGGACGACCGGGTCGTCGTGCTGGCCTACAACCCGTTCTCGCTCGACAAGCGGACACCGGGACGGCTGCGCCTGGCCGGGCTCGACCCCCAGGCCGTCTACGAGGTCGTGACGAGCGAGGCCGCCGCGACCGCGCCCGAGGGCTCCCGCTGGCACGGCCGCACGCTGATGTCCCTCGGCCTCATCCTGCCCACCTGGTCCCCCGACGGGCCCGACTACCGCAGCGAGCTCCTCGAACTCCGCCGGGTGGAGGCGTCGTGACAGGCGTCCCGTGACGCCACGACGCGGGGCGCCCTCCGGGCCGTGACGACGGCCCGGAGGGACCGAGCAGCCGTGCGGTTTGGTCCGGGTCCCCCGGTCTCACGGCCGTCCGGTCATTCGGCCGGCGTGTCCGCGTCCGCGGGCGGGACGCCGTCGCCGTCGCCGTCGCCGTCGGCGGCGGTGGCGGTGGCGGTGGCGGTGGCCCCCTCGGCCGGCGCCCGGCCGCCCAGCAGGGCGATCAGGGCGTCGGCGTCGCGGACCAGCACCGCGCGCGCGGTCTCGTCGGCCACCGTGGCGGCCCCGTCCCGGAACTTCTCCAGATGGTGGAGCGCCTGCTCGGCGTGCTCCTTCTCGTGGCTCCCAGTGGCCGACGCGAGGGAGGTCCGCAGCTGGGCCCCCAGCGGGTTCCCGACGGCGAACCTGTCGAGCAGGGTCGCGACGTCGCCGAACGACGTGGTCACCGTCAGGGTCGCGCTCCGCTCGGCCCTGTTGCCGGCCTTGTCGGTGGCGGTGACCTTGACCGTGTGCGCGCCGAGCGGGAGCGTGTGCAGGTCGAGCCGCTCGTCCAGCTTCAGTTCCCGGTCGTCCAGCGTGGCCCGCACGGTGTCGATCCCCGAGCCTTCGTCCTTCCCCTCGGCGGTGACGGTGATCTGGGCCGCGTCGCCGTACCGCCCGTCCTCGGTCAGCCCTCCGACGGTCAGCTCGGGTTCGGTGGCGTCCAGCTTGATCGTGACGTCCTTGGCCTCCTCCTGGTTGCCGGCCTTGTCCTCGGAGCGGAAGGACACCTTGTGGGTGCCGTCCGACTCGACCCTGACCGGCCCGGTGTAGGCGGTCCAGTCGCCGTCGTTCACCCTGTACTCCGTCCCGGCCACCCCCGAGCCGTCGTCGGCGGCGGTCAGGGTGACGGTCACCGGCCCGGTGTGCCAGCCGGTGGGCTGCTCGGCCGGGTCCAGGGCGGCCTTCGTCACCGGGGCCTTGGCGTCCGCGGGCGCGCGGACCAGGGTGAAGTCGTCCACGTCGAAGTTCGCGCCGGTGAACACCAGGTAGAGCGTGGTGCTGCCGGAGGGGACATCGGTGAGCCGGGTGGAGACGTCGGCGTAGTCCTCCCAGCCGCCGGTCTGCGGCACGGTGACGCTGCCGAGCACCTGACCGGTCGGGGAACCCGCGCGGATCTCGAAGCCGCCGCTCGGGGCGGGACCGGCGACCCTGGCCGTGAAGCCGGTGACGCCGGTCAGGTCCACCTCGTCGTAGGCGGCCCAGTCGCCGGGGTTGACGTAGCCGAGCACGCTGCCGCCGTGCGCGGGGGCGTGCGGGTAGGGCTGCACGCCGTTGGCGGCCGTCCAGTTCTCGGCCTGGACGGTCAGGTCGCCGGTGGCCGGGCCGAGTTCCTTGATCCTGATGTTGCGGAACGACACCTCGTCGCCCGCGCCGTGGTTCTGGAGACCCACGTACCCCTGCTTGAGCGAGCGGGCCGGGTCGGTGTTGGTGAAGTCGTTGATCTTCACACCGTTGAGGAAGACCTGCAGCCGTTCGCCCTCGACCCGCAGCTCGTAGGTGTTCCACTGTCCCGGCGGGTTGAGCGCGGCGTCCCTGGCCGCCAGGTCGGCGGACTTGAAGCCGTAGACGGCGCCGGTGGTCTTGTCGGGGCTGTCGGTGGCGTCGATCTGGATCTCGTAGCCGTTGTTCACCGCCGACCAGGGGTCCTCCGACTCGGGGAAGCCGATGAAGACGCCGGAGTTGTCGTCCCCGGCCATCTTCCAGTCCAGCTTCAGCGAGTAGGAGGCGTACTCCTTCGCCTTGTACCAGAACAGGCCCATGCCGCCCTGCGAGGTCAGTGTGGCGTCGGCGTTGGCGAAGCTTCCGGGGCCCGCCTGCGCCCAGCCGGTGACGGCGCCGTCGTAGATCGGCGTGTAGCCGTTCTCCGGGCGGCAGTCGGCCTTGACGCTGCCGACGGCGTAGTTGATGCCGCCCAGCAGGTGCTTGCGGAACTCGGGCTCGGCGAAGGAGGCGGCGGTGTGCCCGCCGCCGGTGTAGAAGGACCGTCCTCCGTCGTACGGCTTGCACCAGGCGATGGGGTGGTCGGCGCCCATCCGGCCGCCCGAGTAGGAGGACTCGTCCAGCGTGGCCAGCACGTGGGCGCCGGTGCGGGCGTTGGAGCGGTAGTCGTACCACTCGTCGGTCCGGCTCCACGTGCGACCGAGGTGGGCGGTGGCCGGGTGCGCCCGGTCCGCCACCTTGACGGTGGCCTGCTGGATGGCCGGGTGGGAGGCGAACCACGCGCCGACCAGGCCGCCGTACCAGGGCCAGTCGTACTCGGTGTCGGCCGCGGCGTGGACGCCGACGTAGCCGCCGCCCGCCTTGATGTAGGACTCGAAGGCGGCCTGCTGGGCGGCGTCGAGCACGTCGCCCGTGGTGCTGAGGAAGACGACGGCCTTGTATCTGGCCAGGTTGGCCGCGGTGAAGGCGCCGGGGTCCTCGGTGGCGGTGACGGTGAAGCCCAGGTCCTTGATGGCCTGGATGCCCGCGGGGATCGAGTCGTGGCGGAAGCCCGCGGTGCGGGAGAAGACGAGGACGTCGCCCCCGCCGGCGCCGCCCGTGCCCGGCAGCTTCCAGTTCTGCGCCGCGCCGCCGTCGCACGTCTTGATGACCAGTTGCGAGGCGGTGGAGCCGTCGAGGCACTTGCCCAGCGCCTTGATCGTGGAGCCGCTCACGGTCCAGCTCTGCGCCGCGGTGCCGTTGCAGTCGTACAGCTGCACCTTCGTGCCGTCGGCGGGCGAGGCGCCCGCGACGTCGAGGCACTTGCCCAGCGCCTTGATCGTGGAGCCGCTCACGGTCCAGCTCTGCGCCGCGGTGCCGTTGCAGTCGTACAGCTGCACCTTTGTGCCGTTGGCCGACGAGGCGCCCGCGACGTCGACGCACTTGCCGCCGGGGCCGGTGATCTGGCCGGTGACCGTGCCGGTGCCGCCCTCCAGGAGGGTGAAGTCGTCCACGTCGAACAGCGCGCCGGAACCTCCGGTGAAGACCAGGTAGAGCTCGGTCGTCCCGGCCGGGGCGCCGCTCAGCGGGGCCGTGACGTCCACGAAGGTCTCCCAGCCGCCGGTCACCGGGACGGTGGCCTTCCCGAGCAGGGTGCCGGTGGGCGAGCCGGCGCGGACCTCAAGGTTTCCGCCCGTCCCGTTCGAGGAGACCCGCGCGGTGATCGCCTTGGCGTCGGTCAGCTCGTAGGGCTTGAAGGAGATCCAGTCTCCGTTGTGGATGTCGCCCACGGTCTTGCCACCGTGCGCGGGCGCCTTGTCGATGGGCGAGATCCCGGACATGGCCGCGTAGTGCTCGGCCTGGCGGTGCCGGGGCTGCAGGATGTGCTGGGTGTGGGTGGTCAGGCCGCCCTTGTCGGTGTACTCGGCGTCGAAGACCGCGAAGATGTTGGCCGCGTCGTCGTGCTCGCCGTCGGCCGGGATGGCCAGCTCGCCCGAGCAGCCGTTCTTGGACGTGATCTGGTGGCCGTGGCTGTCGTGGCCGAGCACGTAGGTCATCTTGACCTTCGCGCAGTCGATGTCGGACTCCTCGGGGTCGGTCACCTTGATGGTGAACGGCACGGTGTCACCCCACTGGAAGAGCCGGCCCTGCCCCGGCGTCTCGATGGTCACCGTGGGCGCGGTGTTGCCGGCGGTGACGACCACGCTCGCCGTGCCGGTGTTGCCCGCGGGGTCGCGCACGGTGAGGGTGGCGGTGTAGTCGCCGTCCTCGGTGTAGGTCTTGCTCGGGTCGGCCGCGGTGGAGGTGGTGCCGTCGCCGAAGTCCCAGGCGTACGTGATGGCCTGGCCCTCGGGGTCGGCGGAGCCGGCGGAGGAGAAGGCGACGGTCAGCGGGGTCTTCCCGGAGGTCTTGTCGGCCTTGGCCACCGCGACGGGCGCGCGGTCGCGGCCCTTGATGTACTCGATGCGGTAGATCGCGGAGTTGGCGTCGCCGCCGAAGTAGCCGGAGCCGTAGTCGAGGACGTAGAGGGCGCCGTCGGGGCCGAAGGCCAGGTCCATGACCTGGGTGCCGGTCCACGGGAAGCCGGCGATCTCGCCGGGCGAGCCGTCGGCGCCCACGTGGATCGCCTTGATCCACCTGCGGCCGAACTCACCGGCGAAGAAGTGGCCGTCCAGGTCCTCGGGGAACTTGACGTCGGAGTCCAGCGCCGCGTCGTGGCGGTAGACGGGGCCGCCCATGGGCGACTCGGAGCCGCCGCCGAACTCCGGCGGCGAGCCGGCGTCGCCGCCGTACCTGATCCAGGCGGGCAGGGCGGGCGGGAGCTTCGGCAGGCCGGTGTTGCGGAAGGAGTTGTTGGCCGGGCCGCCCGAGGCGCAGTCGTACTTCTGGGCCGCGGGGCCCGAGGGGAAGGTGTACTCGGTGTAGGTCTCGGCGAGGGTGTTGGTGCCGGTGCAGTACGGCCAGCCGTAGTTGCCGGGCTTGTCCACCCGGTTGAACTCGACCTGGCCGCTGGGGCCGCGTTCGGGGTTGGTCGAGCCGGCGTCGGGGCCGTAGTCGCCCACGTAGACGATGCCGGTGGCCTTGTCGACGCTCATCCGGAACGGGTTGCGGAAGCCCATGGCGTAGATCTCGGGCCTGGTGCCCGCCGTGCCGGGCGGGAAGAGGTTGCCGGCGGGGACGGTGTAGGTGCCGTCGGCCGGGTTGACCTTGATGCGCAGGATCTTGCCGCGCAGGTCGTTGGTGTTGCCGGCGCTGCGCTGGGCGTCGTAGGAGGGGTTGCGGTCGGTCCGCTCGTCGATGGGCGTGTAACCCGCCGAGTCGAACGGGTTGCTGTCGTCGCCGGTCGACAGGTAGAGGTTGCCCTGGGCGTCGAAGTCCATGTCGCCGCCGACGTGGCAGCACATGCCGCGGTCGGCGGGCACGTCGAGCACTGTCTTCTCGCTGGCGGTGTCGAGCGTCCAGTCGGCCTTGACCGTGAACCTGGCCAGCCGGTTGACGCCCTTCCAGGCCGTCCAGTCGGTGCCGGTGGCGGGGGCGTCGCCCGCGGGGGTGTTCAGCTTCGGCGCGTAGTAGAGGTAGATCGTCCTGTTGGTCGCGAAGCCGGGGTCGACGGCGACGCCCTGCAGGCCCTCCTCGTCGTGGGTGTAGACGGGCAGCGCGCCGACGACGGCCGTCTGCCCGTTCGCGTCGGTGCGGCGCAGCGTCCCGTCGCGTGAGGTGTGCAGCACCGACCGGTCGGGCAGCACGGCCATGGTCATGGGCTCGCCCATCTCGGCGACGCCCTTGGCCAGTTCCACGCGCTGGTAGTCGGCGGGGTCGATCACGGCGTGGGCCTGGGCGGGCGTGGCCGTGGTGAGCACGACGGCGCCTGTCAGGGCCAGGAGTAAGGCATTGGTCTGCGCGATCCATCGGAACGCGCGGGCGGTTCGCCGCCTGGGGGGCATGGCGGGAATTCCCTTCACTCGGTGGGAGGTGGGACCCGGGACGGGGGCCGCCCGGGAGAACCGTGGCCGCTTCGCCGCCTGGGAGCATCCGATCCGGGTGGCACTCGCCTGCCTCGCCGTCTCGGCGCGACGGCGGGGCGGGCGATCGGACGGGGCTCCGGGGGCGAGCTGAATATGCGACCCGCCGGGGTGCCGCGGCCCGGCGGGGACGGGTGGGGTGGCCGGAGGAGGTTCGGATCAGGGCTGTCCGGGGCCCGCCGGCTCCGGTGGGTCGCCCTCCCGGCCGCCGACGGTGACGGTGCCCTCGTCGGGTTGACGCGCCCCGGCCAGGGTCTTGATCAGCGTTGACGTGCCCGCGCCGTTCCGGCCGAGCAGGCAGTGCCCCTCCCCGGCACGGACGTCGAGGTCGACGCCCTCCAGGGGGCGCACGCCGGGGAACTGCTTGACGATGCCCCGCATGACGAACAAGGGGGCAGGCGACTTTCGCCTTATGTCCTGCATGTTTCGGGACAGTAAATCGAACTTATGTCGAGTGTCAACAAAAGTGTGCCGATGAGTGACATAACCATACGGTGAAGACCTGGATCACCCTCCCGTAACCAGTGTCCTGAGTCTTTGATCCGTCGTTGATCAGAGTATGGGACGTCCTGAGCCGAGGCCGGCCGCGTTGGTGTTGACGGATCGTGAGCGGCAGACGCTGCAGCGATGGCAGCGGGCCACGTCGACACCGCAGGCGCTGGCCCTGCGGTCACGGATCGTGCTGGCGTGCGCGGAAACGGATGACGACGGGCTGCCCCGCACGGCCGGCGCGGTGGCCCGGCAGGTGGGCGTCACCCCCGAGACGGTGCGCAAGTGGCGTGCCCGGTTCGTGCGCGACCGGCTGGACGGGCTCGGTGACGCGCCCCGGCCAGGCCGGGCGCGTACGGTCTCCGACGAGCAGGTCACCGCGATCGTGCGAGCCACGCTGCAGACCAGGCCGACGAACGCCACGCACTGGTCGACCCGGGCCATGGCCGCCAAGACGGGCCTGTCGCAGTCGACCATCTCACGGATCTGGCGGGCCTTCGGACTGCAGCCCCACCGCTCGCGATCCTTCACACCGTCGACCGGCCCGGTGTTCGCCGACCGGGTCCATGACGTGATCGGCCTGTATCTGGACCCGCCGGAGCGGGTCCTGGCGGTGTGCGTGGCCGAGAAAGCCCAGATCCAGGCACTGGACCGCGCGCAGCCGGTGCTGCCGATGATGCCCGGGGTGCCCGAGCGCCGCAGTCACGACCACGTGCGCCCGGGCACCACCGCACTGTTCGCCGCCCTGGATGCCGCCACCGGCACGGTGATCGGCTCCCCGCACCGCCGGCACCGCACGATCGAGTTCAAAAAGTTCCTGGCCAAGCTGGATCGTGAGGTTCCCGCGGATCTTCAGGTGCATCTGATCTGTGACGACTACGGCACTTACACAACCGAGGCGATCAAGAAGTGGCTGCCGGCCCACCCCCGGCTCCACCTGCACGTCACCCCGACCGGCTCATCCTGGCCGAACCTGGTCGAGCGCTGGTTCGCGGAACCGACCGCCGGGAGACTCCACCACTCCGCCCAGGCACTGGAACGCGATATCCGCGCGTGGATCGCCGACGGGAACGACAACCCGCGACCGTACGCGTGGGCCAAGACCTCAGACGAGATCCTTCAAGCCCTGGCCTCGTATTGCCGACGGATCAAAGACTCGGGGCACTGCTGAGTTTTCGTTGGTCGTGTGTGATCGGCCCGGTCGCGTGAGTATGACGGGATGCCCCTCAAAGCCGAGTCCGGCAGCCTCGGGAAAGCCGTTCCGCCACCCCGGCCGCAGTCGGCCGAGGCGCGGCGGATGCGTGCGGCCGAGCTGTTCGAGCCGGGCCGCTCCCAAGCGGAGATCGCGCACCTGCCGGGCGTGGCGCCGTCGAGCCGGGGCCGATGAGGTAGCCACCGCTTTCAGCGACCGTCGGAGGCCGTTCACCGCGAGGCGCCGGAAGGTTGCCGGCCGGTGGCCGGGACCGGCCGAGCCCGGACTAAATTGACTGCATGTAACTTATGGTGATTTTATTATTACTTTCGGTGATAGTGCTGCCGTGGCGGGTGGCATGACTATGGCGGCGCGACCTGCGCGTCATCCGCGAAGCTCACCACCGAAAAGGACACAGTCATGACCTCTACGGCACCGGACGTGGTCCGGCTCAAGTTCGGACGGACGTTCGACACCATGGACGTCAACGGCGACGGCTACGTGGACTGGTCGGATTACCAGCAGCTCGTTGACCGGTACATCAGCGTCTTCCAACTCGGCAGGAACGACCCCCGGGCCGGCGGAATCCAGGCCTTCTACCAGATGTACTGGCAGGAGCTGCTCCGGCACGCGCAGCCGAACGGGCAGAGGCTCTCGAAGGACGCCTTCATCGAGGCCCACCGTCTCGCGAGCGTCGACACCAGCCGGCTCAACATCGTCGAGGGCTGCGGCCATGCGATCTTCGACTGCATGGACACCAACGGCGACAACGAGATCAGCAGGGAGGAGTTCGAGAACCTTCTGAGGAAGGTCTGGAAGATCTCCCAGCCTGACGCGATCGAGACCTTCCACCGGCTGGACCTCGACGGGGACGGCCACGTCTCGCGGCAGGAGTTCATCCGGGCGGCACACGAGTACTTCTACTCGAACGACCCGGATGCACCAGGCAGCCTCCTCTTCGGGCACGTCTGACCGCATCTGCCCCACCCGGCGGGATGAGCGCCGTCGGCAGCAGGCAGCGCGCTGCCGCGGTGGCACGCTCGCCGTCCCGTCCGGGTGAGTGCCAGGGCCGCGCGGCCAGCCACCCGGGAGCGCCGGCGCCCGGGCGGCACCGCCGGCCGCCGTCACGACGGTCGCCTCGCGAACGGGCCGCCGGGTCACACGAGCAACTCCGCGGTCAGGCCGACGACCAGCCCGGTGAAGGAGATCGCGAGGAGCGAGCCTCCGCTGATCCTGAAGACGTGGCCGAACTTTCCGGACAAGGAGACGCCCCGCCATAGCAGCAGTATGATCGCGCTCCCCCACGCCCCGACGACTGCGATGCCCAACCCCATGAAGAACGGGGTGAGCGCGATCAGGACGCCCTGCGTCCCCCGCAGCTCGGCCCGGTCACCCGCCGGGTTGAGCTGGGCGGGGAAGACGTCGCCCACGGAGGCGTACCGGGTGTCCACCTCGATCGTCTCGCCGGTGGTGTCGAAGACGAAGGTGCCTTCGCAGTCCCATTCCTTACTGTTGGGGAGGTCGATGCACCGCAGGACGGTCATCGTGCCGGGGGTGCCGACCTGACCCGCGGCAATCCGTATATCGGGTATCGAGATCACCATGGCCACGACACCGCCCGGCAGGACCGCCAGGAGCAGGGCAACCAACGTTACGAGCAGGTTCCCCGTCAGCGGGACGGGCCCATCGTCCCGGGTGTCCCGGGCGAGGGCCTTGCGGCGGCGCAGGGAGGCTCGGCGCCGGAGCGCCTTGCGGCGGCTCCGGGACACGCGCCGCTCGGAGCCCGGGGAAGGGGTCGGGAGAGGCATGATCCAACCCTCGCCTGCGCCGCTTGCAGCTCACCTGTGAACAGCTTGTCTCCCGGACCGTGGGTGGCCGCCCGGCCCTCGGGCGAACGGCCCACGACGTCACGGCTTGCGGTCACCATCCCGGAACACTGCCCTGGCGTCTCCTGCCCGTTGTCAGCGATCAAGAGCTACAGGTTGTCTCTCTGCCGCACGTGGTCGGCAGGACGAATGAGTTCGCGACGTCCGTCCGAGACGCCTGCGGCGCCCGCTTGACGGCGCCGGCGTTCACCCGATCCGCTCGTACCCGCCGCCGGCAGGCGCTCGCCGAGGGCGAGGACAGGGCGCAGACACGGGCGGCGCCCCGCCGCCCGGTCAGGACGGACACGGAAGGCGACGGTCACCCCTTCAGCCCGGTGTGCGCCAGGCCCTCGACGAACTGCCGCTGCGCGAGGACGAACACCACCAGGATCGGCAGCGCCGTCATCGTGGCCGCGGCGAGCTGCACGTTCCACATCGGTCCGCCGTAGGCGTCGACGAACTGGGTGAGCGCCTGCGGCAGCGTGAACATCTCCGGGGACGACAGGTAGACGATCGGCTCCAGATACAGGTTCCACGAGTGCAGGAAGGTGAAGATGGCCACGGCGCCGAGCGCGGGCCTGGCCAGCGGCAGGGCGACCCGGTAGAAGGTGCCGAACCGGCCCAGCCCGTCGACGCGGGCGGCCTCCTCCAGCTCGCCGGGCAGGGCGATGAAGAACTGCCGCATGATGAACGTGGCCAGTACGCTCGGCGCGCCGAGGATCGGCACCACGATCAGCGGCCAGTGGGTGTTCGTCAGCCCCAGCGTGTGGACCATCTGGAACAGGGGCACGATCGTGACCTCGCTCGGGATGAGCAGACCGAGCAGGACGACCAGGAAGAGCGCGTTCTGCCCGGGGAAGCGGATCCGCGCGAAGGCGTACCCCGCCATCGCCGCCACCGCCATGGTGCCGACGGTCACGATCAGCGCGATGTAGAGGCTGTTGACGTACTGCTCGGCGAAGGGCTGGAGCTCGAAGACCTGCCGGTAGGCCGAGAAGTCCCAGGTCTCGGGGAGGAGCCGGGGCGGGAAGGCGAAGATCTCCTGGATCGGCTTCAGCGACGAGGTGACCATCCACCAGGTCGGGAAGACGAACGGCACGCACAACACGCACAGCAGCCCGTACAGGACCGTCTTCAGCCGCACGGACATCTCACGCTTCATGGAACACCCACTTCCTGCGCATCCGCCACTGCACGACGGTGAGCAGCGCCACGATCACGAACAGCAGGGCCGAGAGCGTCGCGCCGTACCCGAAGTGATGGAACTGGAACGCCTGCTGGTACAGGTAGTAGATGAGGACCGTGGTCGACATGCCCGGCCCGCCCTGGGTGAGCACCGCGATCTGCGCGAACACCTGGAGCGACCCGACGACGGTGATGATCGAGGTGAGCAGGATGGTGGGGCTGATCAGCGGGACGGTGATCCGCCGGAACCGGGTCCACGCTCCGGCGCCGTCCAGCTCGGCGGCCTCGTAGAGCTGGGCCGGCACGCCCTGGAGGGCGGCCAGGAACAGCACCATGTTGAGGCCGACGTTCTTGAGCACCTGGACGATGATCACCGACAGCATCGCCGTGCCCTCACCGCGTAGCCAGTTCGGCCCGTCGATCCCGGCGACGCCGAGCAGGCCGTTGATGCCGCCGTCGGCCTGCAGCAGGAACTGCCAGACGATCGTCCAGGCGACGAGGGAGACCACGACGGGCGAGAAGAACAGCGTCCGGAAGAACGCGGTGCCGCGGAGCCGCTGGTTGAGCAGGACCGCCAGGACGAGGGCGAGGCTGAGGTTGAACACGACCAGGCCGACGGAGAACAGGGCGGTGCCGGCCAGCACCTCGCGCAGGTTGGCGTCGGCGAGCAGCTTGTCGTAGTTCTCCCCGCCGACGAACTCGAAGGTCCCGGCCAGCACGTTCCACTCGTGGAGGCTGTACCAGCCGACGAGCCCGAGCGGCAGGAGCACGAACAGCGCGCTGCCGATGAGCTGCGGGGCGACGAACAGGTAGCCGACCAGGTTGTCACGGCGGCGCACGGTCCAGAAGGGCCGCCCGCCGCCGTCGGAGCGGGCGCCGCCGGTGGCCGGTGGGGCGTCCGCCCGGTCGGCCACCGTGAGCTTCAGATGGGTCTGGGCCACGTTACGCGCCCAGCATCGGCTGGATCTTCGCGCAGACGCCGGCGAGCACTGCCTTGGCATCGGCGCCCGGCTGCCAGAGCGGGTCGAGCGCGGCCCGCACGGTCTGCGAGAGCTCGGCCTGCCCGGTGTGGTTGGGCTTGACCACGCCCTTCCGGATGCCGTCGATCACGACCTTCTCCAGTTGGTCGGGCTTGAGCAGCGGGTTGCTCTTGGCCAGGGTCTCCGTGGTGAGCTGGGAGGCCCGGGGCGGCGGGAAGTAGGCGGCGAGCTTGGCGGAGTTGGCGGGGTCGGTGAAGAACGCCAGGAAGTCGGCGGCGACCGCGGCGTTCGGGGACTTCGCGAAGACGCCCAGACCGGCCTGGCCGATCACCGAGTACTCGCCCTTGGGCCCGGCGGGCAGCGGGACCAGGTCCCAGCCGAACGTCGCGTCCGTGAGGAGCGAGGCCCGGGAGATCTGGGTGATGGTCATCGCCGAGTCGCCGGCGAAGAAGTCGGGCGTGGTGCCGGGGCCGGGGAACGCCTTGTCAGTGAAGATCGACTTGTGCAGGAACGTCATGGCCTCGACCATCTCGGGGCTGTCGAACCCGCAGGTCCTGCCGTCCTCGCTCCAGGCCCGGGCGCCCCAGCCGCTCCACACCGAGGCGAGGTTGTCCCAGTTCTTGTAGTCGAAGTCGCGCACCACCATGCCGGCCTTGCCGGTCTTGGCGGCGACCGCGGCGTTCTGGGCGGCCACCTCCTCCCAGGTCCACCTACCGTCCTTGATCATCTCGTCCGGGGTCTTCTGCCCGGCCTTCTTGAGCAGGTCGGTGTTGACGAACACGCCGAACGGGGAGGTCGAGAACGGGTAGGCGTACAGCTTGCCCTCGGCCTGCCAGAGCTTGGTCGCCGAGGGGGTGAGGTCGTCGAACTCGTAGCCCTGGGCCTTGCGCAGGGTGTCGTCGAGCGGCAGCAGCGCACCGGAGGAGACGAAGTCGGGGGCCGAGCTCTCCAGGATCCAGGCCAGGTCGGGGGGGTTGCCTCCGGCGATCTGGGTGGTCAGGGTCGTGGTGTAGTTCTCGAACGGTATGGGGTCGAACGTGATCTCGCCGACGTTCGGGTGGGTCTTCCGGTACTCGGCGGCGATCTCGTTGAACAGCTTCAGGTGGGCCTCGTTCGAGGTCCAGATCGTCATCCGCAGCGGCTGCGGCCCCTGCTTGGCGGGGGCCGCCTCGTTCGCCCCGCCGCACGCCGTGGCGGTGAGCAGGGTGGCGAGCGCGAGAGCGGCGAGCTTCCCGAATGGTTTCATGGGTGGTTCTCCTTCTCGGTGGTCCCCCGAGTGGGTCGTGTCAGTAGCCGGTGACGTCGGGCCAGCGCAGCTCGACGCCATCGCGGGTGAGCCGCCGCTGGAAGTCCGCGAGCAGGCTCTCGTTCTCGCGTACGGCGTGTGGGGTGGTGGCGTTGTCCAGGCAGAAGGCGGCAAGCGCGCCGGCGGACTCGCCGATGTTCCACTCGGCCGGGTGCAGCCGGTAGGCACCGTTGGTGATGTGGGTGGTGCCGATGTTCTTGGAAGCGGGCAGCAGGTTGGTCACCCGCTGCGGAATCAGCGCGCCGAGCGGGATCTCGAACGGCGAGCTGGCCACGTCGATGTAGTTGTCGCCCCCGGTGGAGGGGTGCAGGTCGATGCGGTACATGCCGATGCCGACGGAGTCGGCGTAGCGCACGGCCCCCTTGTCGCCGCGCACGGCCATCGACAGGTCCTGCTCGACCACGGTGTACAGGGCGCGGATGCGGCGTGACTCCCGGATGTAGGGGGCCTGGGCCAGTCCGTCCTCGCCGCCGGTCACGTCGCCGCGCAGGCGCAGGCCGGGGTAGCCGGTGCCGCCGTCGGGGCGGGGCGCCTCGGTCTGCAGCCAGTACAGCACCGAGCGGGACAGCTCGCGGGCCGCGGCCAGGTGCCGGTCGGCGTCGGGCACGTCGATGACCGGCCCCTCGAGGTAGTCGATCATGGGCCAGTTGACCAGGGTGATGTCGCTGGCGTAGGCGCCGTCGACGAAGTTGCGCCGGGCGGCGATGCGGCGGAACGTCCACAGGTTGGAGTCGCCCGGGCTGAGCCGCTGGTCGGCCACGACCAGCAGCGGGTCGTCGTCCGGGTTGGGGGTGAAGGAACGCTCCACGATCTCCAGGGTCCTGGGGTGGGGGCAGCGCCACGACAGCAGCCGGTCGCCCCAGAAGTCGGGCTGGTACCGCCGCCAGAACTCGTAGCTCTCGGGCCTGTCGATCGTGTGGTCGCCGTCGACGTGGTCGATCGCGAAGCACACCGAGACGGCCTGCATGTTCAACGGCTGCGCCGTCGCGGGCGCGCTGGGCTCGCCGGTCTCGGCCTGCGACTCGAACCCGGTCACGTACTCGGTGCCGGTCAGCGGCAGCAGCTCGCCCGTCTCGGTGGCGTCCAGCACGTACGGCGCGTGGGCCGTGACCTCGCCGCCCCCACCCCGGCGCTCCAGGCGGACGGCGCGCACCCGGTCGCCGTCGGTCTCCGCGCCGACCGGTCGGTACGGCTGGAGCACACGCAACCGCCCCGAGCCCCGGTACGGCGCCAGCATGGCCTCGATCACCGCGACCGCGACGCGCGGCTCGTGGCACAGGCGGCTGACGTGGCCCGCGCCCGGGTTCAACTCCCGCCAGGCCCGCGCCCGCTCGGTCAACGGGTAGTGGTCCCGGTAGTAGCGGCGGATGCCGTCGCGCAGCGCCCGGTAGGACGCGGTGACGCCGAAGCGCTCCACCCAGGAGGGCTCGTCGGGCGGGACGGCCTGGCTGGTGAGCTGGCCGCCGAGCCAGTCGTACTCCTCGGTCAGGATCACCGAGCGCCCGGCACGCAGCAGCGCCAGGGCCGCGGCGACGCCGCCGAGCCCGCCGCCGACCACGACCGCGTCTGCCGATATCTCACGCACGTAGGGGTTCCCTTTCTCAGTGACGGACGTCAGTGACGGACGGAGGCCAGCGTCGAGCCGTCCACCGGTTCGCACACCAGCAGTTCCTGCGGGGTCCCGCCCTCCTCTAGGAGCGCGGACAGGAGCTCGACGGCCCTGCGGCCCATCTCGCGCTTGGGGATGCGGAACCCCGTGAAGTCGATGTCGCTGCGGACGGGCCTGGTGAGGGCGCCGAGCGCGAGGACCGAGAGATCGCCGGGGACGGTGAGCCCTCTCGCCTGGGCCGCCTGCACGATCGCGACGCCGTCGGCGGACTCCTCGACGAACACCGCGGTGACCCCGTCCGCGACCAGGCGGCCGAGATCGGCCTGCGGCACGTGGATCCCGTGCGCCCCGAGGGCCGCCGCCGCCTCGCGGAAACCGCGCAGCCGGTCGGCGTAGGACTC